>JAEWWF010000063.1 GCA_023396465.1 Pseudomonadota bacterium | reverse complement strand
GGGCTCACCGATCCGGTTCACGGCATCTTCCTGGCGCGGCATCTGAATTACTATGCCGCCGGCATCGGCGATGCTCACGATCAGCTGCTCGGCAGTCCGTGGCTGTATTTCGACGGCGGCGACGGGCGCCTGATCCGCGCCACCGTGCCGGGCGAGGGAACCGCCGGGGAGGTGTTCATGCAGATGCAGGGGCCGATCCACGGCGGCCAGATCGCCGGCCTGCCGGGACGCATCGCCGTGGCGTTGCTCGGCCTTGTCATCACCGGACTGTCGGTGACCGGCGTCGTCATCTGGTGGAAGAAGCGGCAGGCGCGGGTCGGGCGCGCCCGTCGGGCCGCCGGCCGGACCGCGACGGCGGGGTGCGCGGAGCGATCGGCCGGCGGCTGATGCCAAGCTGTAACGAGGCTCGCCGCGTTTTCAAGGGGCCGGCTATCCGAATAGCGCCGACAGGCCGGGGGTGCCGGCCGCGTCGGCGTCGAGGACCACCAGGCTGGCCAGCACCCCGAGGCCGAACAGCACCAGCACGATGCCGGAGCCCCGGTTCAACCACAGCAGCCACAGCTCGGAAAAGCGGTGGCGCACCGCCCCGGCCAGGGTGCTCAGCACTCCCCACCACAGGGCGGAGCCAACGAACACGCCGCCGATCAGCAGCGTCGCATCGCCCATGTCCTCGGTCACCTGCACCGCTCCCATGGCGGCGAAGACCGCCATGAAGGCGAGGATGGTGGCCGGGTTGGTGAGGGTCAGAACGAAGGAGGACGTGAAGTCGCGCATCAGGCCGAGCTTCGCGTTCGGCGTCTGCCATGGGGTCGGGCGCTGCCGGGCGGTGTGGATGCCGAGCACGATGAGAAAAATACCGCCCACCAGCGACAGGGCGACGCGGTGCTCGATCAGGAAATCCGAAATCAGCGTCAGGCCAAGCCCGGCGACGGCGCCATAGAAAGTATCGGCGACGGCAGCGCCCAGGCCGGCGATCCAGGCGGCGAAACGGCCGTCGGCCAAGGCCCGGCGGATGCACAGAAGCCCCACCGGTCCGACCGGCGCGGCAATGGCGAAGCCGACGGCGACGCCGCGCAGAAACAGATAATCCATGCTGTTCGTCGCCGAGCCTTCCTGGAGTTGAGGGAGCGCGCGTGGCGCGACCTTACCCGGAACCGCGGCCCGGTGCGACTATTTCAAACCTGGCAGGGCAGCCCTCACGTCGTCACCGCCGCCGCCGATATCGGCGGCGATGAGGGCGCGGTCGATCAGGTCCGGCGGCACCCTTTCCGTTTCAAGCGACTCCGTGGGTGCTCGGGGATCAAGGCCGTTGCCCCTGCGGTTGGGAGCCCGATAGGCGGGGTCTTCCTTCCGCCTGCGGTCGGGGCCGAAGTAGGTCTTGGTACGCACGTAGAGGCGGGGGCGCTCGATCACCGCCCGCACGCGGCTGAACAGGCCGGCGGCGGAGTAGGGTTTCACCAGGTACTCGTTGACGCCGGCATCGCGCGCCGCCCGGACATGAAAGGGGGTGGCGTGGGCGGAGATCATGATGACCGGCAGATAAGGGTTTGGACTGTCGGCGGCGGTGCGGACCATGCGGGTGAATTCAACCCCGTCCAGGTGCGGCAGATCCCAATCGATGAACACCAGATCGGGTGGGCGCTGGTGAGTGATTTCCAGCGCCTCGACGCCGTCTCTTGCCTCGCGCACGTCCGTCAGTGCCAGCGCGCGCAAGGTGGTGCGCATGATCTGACGGGAGAAGGCATTGTCCTCCGCCACCATGACGCTTATCCCGCAGAGGTCGAGCCCCGCCATTCCCCGTTGCCTCTTTCCGCCGCTGTCGCCGCGCCCGCTCGGGCGCCGGGGCGGCCGGGGGTCTGCCTAGCCAGCCCTGGATAGGGTCCGATGCAACGACCTTAGCCGAAATGACGGCTTTTTGTAAGGGTTTTAAAGAAAATGCGATCTATTGGTCCAGGGCGTGGCAGCGGTAGCGGCGGCCCGGTTCGGCCAGGGCGTCCTGGGCGTCGATCAGGCACAGTTCGCGGGCGCTGGCGCGGTCGGTGGCCTCGAACACCGTGAACAGGGCGTTGACCGCCAACTCCAGCGCCGCCGGCACGCTGCGGCACTTCAGGTAGTGGCCGAGGAACAGGGCGGCGAAGGCATCGCCCGATCCGGTGGGCGGGTGGCTGAGGCGGATGCGCGGGGTGCCGATGAGCCAGGCGCCCTCGGCGGTGCGGGCCAGAACCTCGATGCGGTCGGGGTCGCCGTCGTCGCGCCGGACGGAGGTCACCAGCACCACGCCGGGGCCGCGCCGGCGCAGCGAGTCGGCGGCGGCGATGATCTGCGGCAGGGTGGCGCAGGGCTGGCCGGTCAGCAGCTCCAGCTCGAACTGGTTGGGGGTGGTGATGTCGGCATGGGGCACCACCGCCGCCCGCATCAGGTCGGGGATGTCCGGCTTCACGTACAGGCCGCCGGGGCCGCCGGTGGCGTCGTGGTCGCCCATCACCGGGTCGCAGCAGTACAGCGCCTGCGGATTGGCGGCACGGGCGGCGGCGGCCGCTTCCACCACCGCATGGCCGATGGCGGCATCGCCGAGGTAGCCGGACAGCACGGCATCGCAGCGCGGCAACACGCCGCGCTCGCCGATCCCCTTCACCGTCTCGCGTACCAGATCGGCGCCAAGCACCGTGCCGCGCACGGTGTCATAGCCGGTGTGGTTGGAGAAATGGACGGTGTGGACCGGCCACACCTCGTTACCGAGGCGTTGCAGCGGAAACACCGCCGCCGAG
>JAEWWF010000328.1 GCA_023396465.1 Pseudomonadota bacterium | reverse complement strand
GTGGTGCACAGCGCCAGCACGATGGGCAACGGCGCCTCGCCGTGGTCATGGTCGTCGTGGTGGCCGTGGCCCTTGCCGTGCCCATGGGCGTCGGCATGGCCGTGCGGCGCTTCCTTGCGGAAGAAGGCGGCATAGACGATGGGCAGGAAATAGGCGGCGTTGAGCAGCGTCGACAGCATGATGACGCCGATGGCGAACCACGCCGCCCGGTCATAGGCGCCCATCAGCATGTACCACTTGGACAGGAAGCCGGCGGTCGGCGGCAGGCCGATCATCGACAGGGCGCCGATGGTGAAGGCGGCCATGGTCCACGGCATGCGGCGGCCGATGCCGTTCAGCTCGCTCACCTTGGTCTTGTGGGCGGCGGTGTAGATGGAGCCGGCGGCGAAGAACAGGGTGATCTTGCCGAGCGCATGGGCGGCGATGTGCAGCGCCGCGCCCATCACCGACAGCGGCGCCAGGATGGCGGCGGCCAGGGTGACGTAGGACAGCTGGCTGACGGTGGAATAGGCCAGCCGGCGCTTCAGGTTGTCCTGCCGCAGGGCGATCAGCGAGGCGATGATGATGGACACTCCGGCGGCATAAAGCAGCCATTCGGCGCTCGGCTCGGCGGCCAGCAGGTCGATGCCGAAGACGTAGACGATCACCTTCACGACGCTGAACACGCCCGCCTTCACCACCGCCACCGCGTGCAGCAGCGCCGAGACCGGCGTCGGCGCCACCATGGCGGCCGGCAGCCAGCGGTGAATGGGCATCAGGGCGGCCTTGCCGATGCCGAACATGAACAGGAACAGCAGCAGCCCGACCTCCGGCCCCTGCACCGCACCGGCCAGGATGCCGCCGGGGCGGAAATCGGTGGTGCCGGTGGCGACCCACGTCCAGACGATGGCGGTCAGCAGCAGGGCGATGGAGGTGGAAATCAGGATGCCAAGATAAGTGCGCCCGCCTTCCCGTGCCGCCGCGTTGCCGTGGTGGGTGACCAGCGGATAGGTCGAGAGCGTCAGCACCTCGTAAAACACGAACAGCGTGAACAGGTTGCCGGCGAAGGCAATGCCCATGGCGGCCGACAGCGAGATCGCGAAGCACAGGTAGAAGCGGGTCTGGTGACGCTCCTTGTTGCCGCGCATGTAGCCGATGGAATAGACGCTGTTGACGATCCACAGGCTGCCGGCGACGGCCGCGAAAATCATGCCGAGCGGTTCGACCGCGAAGGCCAGCGGCACATGCGGCACGATGTCGAACAGCACCACCTCCGGCCGGGCGCCGGCCAGCACCTCGGGCACCAGCATCCACACCTGCACCAGAAGGGCGCCGGCGGTGAGCAGGGTGACGCCTTCACGCAGGTTGGGCTGACGGCCGGCCAGCACGATACCCAAGCCACCCAAAAGTGGCGTCACGAGAATCCACAGAAGCGGGCTCATCCGGCGCCTCCCAGGGCGGCGCGGGCGGCGGCTTCGGCGGCGCCCATGCTGAAGCGGGTATCAAGTCCGAACCAGATGTTGGCCAGCGCCAGGCCCCACATGGGCAGCAGCATGGACCATGGCGCCTCGCGCGCCTGTACCGCTCCCGGCGGTCGTGGGCGCAGATAGGCGGCTTCGACCACCCGCCACACATAAATGACGGCCAGCAGGCTCGACAGCACGATCAGCACCGCCAGCCACCACAGGCCGCTCTGGAAGGCAGCCATCATCAGATACCACTTGGAGACGAAGCCGGCGGTCAGCGGTACGCCGATCAGCGACAGGCCACCGACGACGAAGGCCGCCATGGTCAGCGGCATCTGCCGGGCGATGCCCTCCATGTCCTTGATGTGAACCGAGCCGATGCGCAGGAACACCGCGCCCAGCGCCAGGAACAGGGCACCCTTCATCAGCGCGTGGTTGAACAGGTGCAGCAGGCCCGCCGCCATGCCGGCGACCGAGACCAGCGACACGCCGAGCACCATGTAGCCGATCTGCGCCACCGAGGAATAGGCAAGGCTGCGTTTGATGTCGGTCTGCCAGATGGCGACGGCGGAGCCGGAGAACATGGCGGCCAGCGCCAGCACCATCAACACGGAGGCGACCGGAATACCCTCCACCAGATAGGCCGCCCCGAACACCGAGAAGAACACCCGGATCATCACATAGAGCGCCACCTTGGTGGCCGTGGCGGCAAGGAAGGCGGACACCACCGAAGGCGCGTAGGTATAGGCGTCGGGCAGCCATTTGTGCAGCGGGAACAGCGCCAGCTTCAGCGCCAGGCCGACGGTGAAGAAGGCCAGCGCCACCTCCAGCGTGCGGTAGCCGGCCGCCTGTTCCATCAGCGAGGCCAGATCGGCCATGTTGAGCGTGCCGGTCAGCATGTACACGATGCCGAGGCCGATGACGTAGAAGGTGGCGCCGACGGTGCCAAGGATCAGGTAGTGGTAGGCCGCCGAGATGGCCCGACGCGACCGCCCGAGGGCGATCATGGCGTAGCTCGACAGCGACGAGATTTCCAGGAACACGAAGACGTTGAAGGCGTCGCCGGTGATGACCATGCCGAGCAGGCCGGCGACACACAACAGATAGGCGACATAGAACAGGTAGATGCGGCCCTCGTCGATCTCGGCTTCGACCGACTCACGGGCGTAGAGCAGCACGGCGGCGGCGATGCCGGAAATGAGAACCAGCATGTAGGACGACAGCGCATCGATGCGGTACTCGATCCCCCACGGCGCCGGCCAGTTGCCAAGGGCATAGGAGATGGTGCCGGTGGCCTGCACCTGGAAGAACAACCCGATGGAACAGGCAAAGGCGGTGACCGCCACCAGGGTCGCCCACGCCCAGGCGAGGGTCGGCTGACGCAGGACGATGCCGATGGGGGCGGACAGCAGCGGCACCACCACTTGCAGGGCGGCGAGATTGGCGAGGATCACGCGGCGTCCTCCGTCGGCTTGATCGGCACGCCAGAGGCAGCGGCGGCGGCCGCGTCGCGGCGGGCCAGTTCGGCGGCGTCCTCGTCACGGTCGAGGTCGATGATCTCGTCCTCCTCCACGGTTCCGTAGCTCTCCTTGATGCGCACCGCCAGGGCAAGGCCGAGCGCCGTGGTCGCCACGCCGACGACGATGGCGGTAAGGATCAGCACACTCGGCAGCGGGTTGGTGTAGAGCACCGGGCCGGCTTCGGCCATCTCCTCGGCGACCAGGATGGGGGCGGTGCCGCCCTCCACCTTGCCCATGCTGATGTACAGCAGGAAGACGCTGGTCTGGAAGATGTTGAGGCCGACCAGTTTCTTCACCAGATTGCCGCGGGCGATGACCACGTAGAAGCCGATCATCATCAGGGTGATGAAGATCCAGTAGTTCCAGTGATCGACGACGATCTCCACGATGCCGGTCATGCCTTGCGCCCCGTGAAGGAGAAGAACAACAGCATCATCACCGCCGCCACCGTGATGCCGACGCCGGCCTCGACCAGCAGAATGCCCAGATGCTGACCGTGGGTGGGGTCGTGCGACAGCACGTTGTAGTCGAGGAAGGGGCCGCCGAGCATCATGCTGACGACGCCGACGCCGCCATAGAGCAGCACGCCGAAGGCGGCCAGCAGGCGCAGCAGCCACATGGGGGCCACCCGGCGGGCATTGTCGAGGCCGAAGATCAGGGCATAGAGGATGAAGGCGACGGCGAAGAACACGCCGGCCTGGAAGCCGCCGCCGGGGCCGAAATCGCCATGGAACTGGACGTAGAGCGCGAACAGCATGATTGGCCCGATGAGGAACTTGGCCGTCGCGCGTAGGATGGGATTGTACTTCACGGGCTGCCGTCCTCCGCCGCCGTGGCCTCCGTTTTGGGCTGCGCCGCCAGTCGGCGGGCGCGCTCGGCCAGGTCCTGCCGCTCGCGGCGGGTTCGGCCGAGCAGCAGCAGGACGGCGATGGCGGCGGTGAACACCACCACCGTCTCGCCCAGGGTGTCATAGCCGCGGTAGCTGGCGAGCACCGAGGTCACCAGATTGGGCACGCCAATCTCGCGGGCGGAGTCAACGATGTAGCGTTCCGCCACCCGGTTCTGCTGCACCGGGCTTTCCGGATCGCCGAAGTCGGGCATGTCGTAGGTGCCGTACATCAGCGCCGCGCCGGTCACCACCACCACCGCCAGGGCGGACAGGTGGTTGGTGCGCCGCGCCGGCTTCTGGAAGCGCCCGGTCAGTGCCAGGGTGCCGAGCATCAAGACGGTGGAGATGCCGGCGCCCACGGCCGCTTCGGTGAAGGCGACATCGACCGCATCGAGGGTGGTGAAGATGGCCGCCGACAGCAGACTGAAGATGCCCATGGTCATGACGACGCCGAACAGGTTGTGCATGCGCACGATGGCAAGGGCGGTGACCACCAGGAACAGCAGCAGGGCGACGTCGACGACGGCGATCATGGCCGGGTCTCCACGATATCGGCTTCCGCTGGCAGCTCCACCGCCGTTGCCCGCAACGTGCCGTCGGGTTTGGCGAGCAGGGGCTTGTGCCCCTGGCTGAGGGCGGCGGCGGAAAGCGCGTGGCTCGCCACGGGGCCGGTCAGAAGCAGCAGGGCGAGCACCAGCACCAGCTTGATGGTGACGATGGTCAGCCCGCCTTGCAGCATCAGACCGCCGAGAATGCCGAGAGGCGCCAGGGTATCCGTCAGCGAGGCGGCGTGCATGCGGGTGTAGAAGTCAGGCATGCGCAGCACGCCCACCGCCCCGACCACCAGGAAGAAGGAGCCGGTGAGCAGCAGGGCCCAACTCAGGCCGTCGCGCAGCAGGGTGAGGTCCATATCTCCGTTCTCCCGCCTCAGATGTCGCCGCTGTCGTCGGGGGCCGGCGAGGGCGCGACCAGCCCCTGATACCGGAAGAACTTCATCACCGCGATCATGCCGATGAAGTTGATGAGCGCGTAGGCGAGGGCGATGTCGCCCCACTCCGGCCGGTCGTTCAGGAACCCGAGGACGGAGATCAGCAGCACCGTCTTGGTGCCGATCATGTTGGCGGCGAGGATGCGGTCCCACACGCTCGGTCCCACGTAGGCACGCACCAGGGCGAGCGCCATGGTCACCAGGATGGCGGCTGTGGTTGCAACGAACATCATGCGGCGGGCCCCTCCAGCACGGTGATGCGGCGATCCATGTCGGGGTCGTCGAAGCTATCGGCGCCGTCGCGGGTCAGAGCGTGGACCAGGATCTCGTCATCGGCCATGTGGACCGAGACGGTGCCCGGTGTCAGGGTGATGGAATTGGCGTAAATCACCCGGCCGATATCGGTTCTCTGGCTGGCGCGCACCGAGCGCATGGTCGGCGAGATGGGCAGGCGCGGGCTGAGGATGATGCGGGCGACCGTCAGGTTGCTTTTGAGGATCTCCTTTATCAGCCAGACCCAGTAGGCCAGGCCGCGCACCTGCATGCGGATGGGAAAGCTCTCATGGTCGATGGCATCCATGCGGTGCAGGATCCACACGATCGCAACGCAGGACGCCACGCCCAGCCCGAGCAGCATGGGCACGAAATACCCCGACAGCAGAAGCCAGAGGGCGAACAGGGATAACCCGAGGCCGGCGGCGTGAACCACGAGGAAACTCCGGAAAATGTGGCAGGCTGCGCCCACGACCGTGGGCACCAGGATAGGGAAAATAGAACTCTTGGGCTGTCTGATCCAAGCAAAAAGATTGCTGGCATCCCGCCGCCGCGCAACCTCCTGTCCCGACGGAAGGGCGCGACGCAATGGAGTGCCGATGACTCCAGCGGCGACGGGAGGCCGGCGTCGGGCGCTACGGGCGGGGCAGTTCGACGGCGTAGCTCGACAGCTCTGTCTGTGCCGGGATCATGCCCTGGGCTTCCAGGAAGGCGGCGAAGCGACGGTAGCGGGCGGAATCGAGTGCCGCTGGCGTCAGATCGAACCGCGGCAGGGTATCGGCCCAGGCGCGGCGGTTCAACTCGTCGTCAAGGTCGGGGTGAGCCTTGATGAACAATTGCCAGCTTTCTTCCGGATGATTGAGCAGGTAATGGGTGCCGCGTTCCACCGCATCCAGAAACCGGGGCAGGCGCGGGTCGTCCATGCGCTCGGCATTGGCGATCAGGATCAGTTCGTCATAAGTCGGCACCCCGTGCTCCTCCGGGTAGAAG
The DNA here is from genome assembly GCA_023396465.1 of Pseudomonadota bacterium. Taxonomy (GTDB): domain Bacteria; phylum Pseudomonadota; class Alphaproteobacteria; order Rhodospirillales; family Rhodospirillaceae; genus Caenispirillum. The sequence goes on along the minus strand of JAEWWF010000328.1, from coordinate 8,305 downwards.
GCGATGCCGGTGTGCCCCTCGATGGACAGCTGGTTCAGTTCAAAGTTGCGGAAGGCGCCGATCACCGCATCGACCTGACCGGACAGCAGCGCCGGCGACAGGGCGAAGTTGACGTTCACCAGTTCGACGTCCTTCAGGCCGAGCCCGGCCGAGGCCAGCATGGCCCCAAGCAAGGCATCCTCGAATCCGCCGACCGAGAAGCCGACCTTTTTGCCCTTCAGATCGCTCAGGCCGCCGATGCCGCTGTCCTGCAAGGTCACCAGGGAGTTGAGCGGCGTCGCCACCAACGTTCCGAACCGCTTCAGCGGCAGGCCCTCGGCGGCCTGAAGATGCAACTGCGGCTGATAGCTGACGGCGATGTCGGCGCGGCCGGCCGCCACCAGCTTGGGCGGATCGTTGGGGTCGGCCGGGGCCACCAACTCGACATCCAGGCCCTGATCGGCAAAGAAGCCCTTCTGCTGCGCCACCACCAGCGGCGCGTGGTCGGGGTTCACGAACCAGTCGAGCAACACCGTCAGCTTGTCGGCGGCGGCGGCCGGGGTGGCAGCGGCCAAGCTGAGCCCCGCCGCCGTCACGACGGCGCGGGCAAGACGGGAGAGGTGGCTGCGGGGCATCTCGGTCTCCTTGGCATTGTAAGGGGGTGTGCGGCAACTCTCAGATCAGGACTCACGCTGATCGTCGGGCACCCAGGGCAGGGCTCGACGCAGCCCGGCATCGACCAGGGCGTAAAGGGTGATGGAAAAGGCCGCCAGCACCAGCAGGGCGGCGAACATCAGCGGCACCTGCATGCGGGCATTGGCGTGCAGCATCAGGTAGCCGAGCCCGGCGGAGGAACCCACCCATTCCCCCACCACGGCGCCAATGGGCGCGACCGCCGTCGCCACCCGCAGGCCGGAGGCGAAGGCGGGCAGGGCGGCCGGCAGGCGGATGCGCCACAGCACCGCCCAGCGGCCGCCGCCCATGACGCGGGCGAGGTCGAGCCATCCGGTTTCGGTACGGCGCAGGCCGTCGAAGAAGGCGGTGGTGACGGGGAAGTAGATGATCAGCATGGCCATGGCGACCTTGCTGCCAAGGCCGTAGCCGAGCCACAGCACCAGCAGCGGCGCGATGGCGAACACCGGAATCGCCTGGCTGACCACCAGCACCGGCATCAGCCATTGCCGCACCGGCCGGAACAGGGCCAGCAGCAACGCGGTGCCGACGCCCAGCAGGCAGCCGAGGGAGAGGCCGAGCAGGATTTCCACGATGGTCACACCGGCATGGCCGGCGATGGTGTCCCAGCGCTCGATCAGGGCGATGACCGTCTGCCACGGTGACGGCAGCAGGTAGCTGCGCCCCCCGGCGGCCAAGTGGCCGAGGTGCCACAGGCCGGTCAGTCCCGCCACGGTGACGAGGATGCGAAGGGGGCGGGCACCGAGGGTCATGGCGCGGTCTCCGCTTCCGCCTCTGCCGCGTCCGCCGCCGCCGTCAGCCGCCCGAGAAGATCCGCCTGCAAGGCCAGAAGGACCGGATCGCCCACCGGGCGCGGTGTCGGTCCGGGCGGCTCCAGGGGAGCATCCAGACGGGCGGGACGCCCCGACATGACATGGATGCGGTCGCCCAGGCGCAGGGCCTCCAGGGGGTCATGGGTCACCAGCAGCACGGTGCGGCCGCGCAGCAGGTCGGCGGCCAGGGCCTGCAATCGCAGCCGGATGACGGCATCAAGGGCCGAGAACGGCTCGTCCATGAGGATGACCGGCCGATCCTCCATCAGCGTCCGTACCAGCGCCGCCCGCTGCCGCATGCCGCCCGACAGTTCGGACGGACGCTTGTCCGCCGCCGTTTGGAGGCCGACGGCATCCAGCAGGTCCAGGGCACGGGCCCGGTTGGCCGGCTCCCCGCGCAGCCGGGCACCGAGCAGGGCGTTGTCGAGCACGGACAGCCACGGCAGCAGCAGGTCGGTTTGGGCCATGTAGGCGACCCGCCCGGTCAGGGGCAGGCCGTCGCCGCAGGTGACCCGGCTGTCGGCATGGGCGGGGGCGAGGCCGGCCACCAGCCGCAGCAAGGTCGATTTACCGACCCCGCTCGGACCCAGCAGGCAGGTCCAGCGGCCAGCGGCCATGGTGAAGTCCAGGGCGTCGAACAGGGCCGTGCCGCGCCATTCCAGCCGGGCGGCATGGACGTGAACGGAGGGCGTGTCGGCGTTCGCCGTGTCAAGAGAGGATATGGAGGCGGAGGGCCCTGCGGCGGGCCGGATTTCAGGTGGCGTCATGGGCCTGTCTTCACGCGTCCCTACGCCGGTATGACCCGGATCAGGTTCCAGCCGATGCTAGGGGTCGTCTTCCGCGTGAAGACCTCTCAGCCGGATAAGCCGGCTCCCCCCGGTGATGACGCGACTATGACGATGGTCGCGGCGGGGGTCAAGGGCGGTGCCGGCCGGCAACAAGAAACGCCGCGCAGGCTGCCGCGCGGCGTTTCTCTTCTGATCCGGGACGGACCGGCAGATGGGCTGACCGGGCGGCCCGCCGCCGGCGGCACGCTGGAAGCGGGTGAAGCTCCGACGGTGCCGGGTCGCATCGAACCAAAGCAGGCTGCGAGGCTACTGCAATGCTCGACAAAAGGAGCATAGCAAACAACCTCGCAAAGTGCCACAGTATCGCCCCGTCAGGGCTGTGTCTTTCCTGAGTCTGACAATGGTTCCCATAAGCTACTCTTCAAAAACCTTTTAAATGCGGATAAAAGTCCGCGGGCTTCCCCCGTGCCGAGGTGCTCTATGCTGAACCTTCTCCGCTCTTCTCTTCTTGTTTTGCTGGTCACCGTATCGGGACCCGCTCATGGGGCGCAGCCGCAGACGTTGGATGCGGAACCGGTGGTGGTGCAAACCCCGCGCGGCCCGGCGGCTTTCATGGCGGAAATCGCGTCGACGCCCGCCCAACGGGCGATTGGTCTCATGTACCGCGACAGCCTGGGCGATGATCGTGCCATGCTGTTCGACTACCAGACGCCGCAGCCGGCTTTCATGTGGATGAAGAACACCCTCATCCCGCTGGACATGCTGTTCATCGCCGATGATGGCGTGATTCTGCATATCGAGGTGGAGGCGCAGCCGGGGGACCTGCGGCCGCGCGGCACCAGCGAACCCGTGCGCGGCGTGCTGGAGATCACGGCGGGCACGGCCGATCGACTCGGCATCCGGCCGGGCATGATGGTTCACCACCGCATCTTCGGCAACGAACTGCCTCCCAACGGCGGCGGCTGAGGGCGACCCGGTAGCCGCCGCCGTCGGGCGGGGTGCCGGTCACTTCGCGAACAGCTGGCCCATGTCCTTGAAGGTCTTGAACTCCAGCGCGTTGCCGAAGGGGTCGTAGAAGAACATGGTGCCCTGTTCGCCGACCTGCCCCTTGAAGCGGATGTAGGGCTCGATCACGAAGCCGATGCCGGCTTCCTTAACGCGGGCGGCCAGGGCTTCCCACTCGGCCCATGGCAGCACGACGCCGAAGTGCGGCACCGGTACGTCGTGGCCATCCACCGGGTTGTGGTGCTTGCGGCTGACCTCGCCGGCGGTGTGGGCGACGATCTGGTGGCCGTAAAGGCTGAAGTCGATCCATTCATCGCTGGAGCGGCCTTCCGGGCAGCCCAGGATGTCGCCATAGAACCGGCGCGCCTCGGTCAGATCGGTGACGGGGAAGGCGAGGTGGAACGGGGTAAGGGCGGTCATGGGCGTCCTTCACGCTGGGGATGCTGAGCCTATGTCACAGTGTGACAGTCGGAGGCTGCCCAAGCCAAGGGCCACTATGACCGGCCAGAAAACCCGCCGCCATGTCCCGCCAGGGGCGTAAAGACACAGCGGCGGACCCGGTTTACCAGCTGCGGACGCGGCCGGTATCGACGTGGACGAAACCGCTCTTCGGATAGAACCCCACCCCGCCACGCTGCATGGCGATCGCGGCGTCGCGCAGGTGTTTCAGTTTGGCGCCGTCCATGGAAATGTCGATGGCCATGCCATCCATGTGCAGGCTGCGCTTGGCCACGCCGCCGGAAGCCGAGGCCAGCATGGCGTTGGTTCTTGGCGAGCGGTAGCCAGAGATGATGTTGAAGGTTCCCAACGGCTTGTCCACCGCGCGGGAGAGGTCCACCAGGATATCGAACAGGCCGGGGTCGATTTCGTGGACATCGCCGGTGCGGTGATCGCGCAGGATGCGGTTCATCTCGCCGAGGGCGTCGGGCAGATAGGTGCCCTTTTCCCGGTAGGTCACGTCCAGCGTTTCGCCGGTGTGCAGGTTGTTGAAGCGGAGGCGTCCGGGACTGGACGGGACACGGGGGATGGCGGCGGAAGCTGGGCCGGTGGCGGTGACGAACGTGGCGGCGGCGGCAAGGCCGGCCAAGCCCGTGAGCACGGCGCGGCGGCTCAGGGCCGATCCGCCCGAACGGGCGGCGGTCCAGGGTCGGAGCATCGTTCCCTCACTCTCTGAGTCTCTCTCGAAGCACGGGATCGGATAGTTATGGCTTCCGATCTCCGTTGCCGCTCATGGTAGGTGCGAGCGAGTCTCGGGATCAAGTAAAACAATGCCCTCCCAAGGGCAGATTTCGGTCTTTTTCTACCGCGTGCCAATCTCCTGCGGCTTCAGCGCGATCAGCTTCCTGCCGCCTTCTCGCATCCGTTGCACCACTTCAGGGTCGAGGCCGTAAACGTCCCGGCGGAACTGCGGGCGACCGGCCTCGTCCACCCAGGCAGTGTGGTAGATCATGCGCACGGGCACGGAGTCGGGCAGGCGGATGGTCATGGTGCGGCCGGTGGCGAGGTGCTGGCGCGCGCGGTCCGCCACCGGACCAGCGACGAAGCCAAGAAGGGCGTCGTAGTCCTCCAGCCGCACGCAGCCGTGACTGAAGGCCCGGTGCGGCCGATTGAACAGGCTCTTCGAGGGCGTGTCGTGCAGGTAGATGGCGAAATCGTTGTTGAGCGAAAAGCGCATCAGGCCGAGGGCGTTGCCGGGCCCGGCCCGCTCCACGAAACGGTAGGACAGGCGGTTGGCGCTGATGGCGTGCCAGTCCACCGCCCACGGGTCGATCACCGGGGCGTCGTGGCTCCAGCCGGCGAAGATGTCCATGTTTTGCCCGACCGTGTAGCCGGGATCGTTGCGCAGCTTCGGCAGCAGTTCGTTGCGGGCGATGGAGAGCGGCACCGTCCAGGTGGGGTTCAGAACCACGTTGTCCATGTAGTCGGTGAACAGCGGCGTGCGGTTCTTTTCGGTGCCGACAACCACCGTCATGGTCAATGCCGGACTGCCATTGTCGTAGCCGATCAGGCGATAGTCGGGGACGTTCACCTCGATGAACTTGCCGGTGGTCGGCGGCGGCGGATCCCACCGCAACCGCTCCATGGTCGCCATCACCTGACGGATGCGGTCATCAATGGGGACGTTGAGGGTGCGCACGGTGTCGCGCCCGAGGATGCCGTCCACCGTCAGTCCGTGACGGGCCTGGAAGCGCTTCACCGCCTCCATCAGAATCGCATCATAGGCCGGTGGCTCGGGACGGTCCCGCACCGTCACCGCATCCAGGTCGCCGTGCAGCATGAGCGAGGTTTGGACCAGCGACAGGCGGGGGTCGGCATCGCCTTCACGCACGCTTGGGCCATCGGGAATGGGCATCCAGCCGCCGGAGGCGTCCCGCTGACGGCGCAGATCGGCCAGCAACGCTTTCAGCCGACCATAGGCGGGATCGCTCGGCTGCACCGCCGCCAGCGCCGTCACCGGATCGGGAGAGGCGAGCACCTCGGCCAGTTGAAGGGCGGCGGTCGCGTCTTCCGGCGGTTCACCGTGGGGATAGCGGTGGTCGGGCCGCTCTTTCGGCGGGATGCGGCCGGACGAGACGTCCCGCACATAGTGCAGCAGCGCCTCGGTGAGGGTGACGTCAAGCGCGTCGGACGGTGGGGCTGCGAGGGTATCTGCGGGTGATTGGGGCAAATAGTGGTTGGGGTCGAGGCCATGGGCGTCCGCCTGCGCCATCACCGCCAGCAGGCCAGCGGCGGTCGGAAGCCATCGGTCGCCATCATGCCATACGGGAGAGTCCAGCCGGGCCTGATAGAAGCTGCGCACCGCCGGGTCCGCCTGCGGCAATGCCAGGGTGACGCTGCCCGAGTTGGGGGAGGTGAGCGGGGTCTCGATCGGCAGCATCGCATCGGGGCGCGACGTTTCGGCCGCCAAGGGCTCGACGGAGAGGCTCAACGCCACGGCCGCAAGGCTGAGGCCGATAATCCGGGTGTGGCGTGGCATGGGCACCTCCCTGCGTGACGGTCTGCGTTCCGGGTAGACATTGAACGAATGGGTAGGGCCGCAGGATTGTCGATTATGCCAGAAATTCATCATAAATCCATGCGAGACCAACCACTTCCCCCAGGCGTTGACGATCAAGGTGCAATTGCTCGTCATCCGGAAGATCACCGTGCCGCCGCCGCAGGAGCCCCCGCTGGACGATCTGCCGCTGCCCGACTGGCAGGTCTGGATCGATACTGCTCGCGACGGCATCGAGTGGGTGCGCCTGTATGTCTTCATCGCTCCGGTGGCGGCGCAGGGGATCCTGGCGGTGCTGCTGTGGCTGCTGGCGACGGTGGTTGCGGCTCGCCTGCGGCCGGTGGCGCAGCGCTGGGTGGTGCGGTTGAAGACCGTGCGGCCGGTGCAGCGGGTGGCGTGGACGCTCGTCAAGCAACTGCGCCTGATCCTGTTCGCCGTTTTGGTGAGCCTTGCCGGTCGTGCCATCGTTTTTTACGGCCCGCTTGACTACGCCCGCGTGCTCGGCGTGCTGTCGAGCCTGCTGACGGCGTGGATCGTCATCCGCATTGCCACCTCCATCCTGCGCAACCGCCTTGCCCGCCGTACCGCCACCATGGTGGTGTGGACACTGGCGGCCCTTGACATCACCAACCTTTACGGCCCGACGGTGCGTGTGCTGGACGCCATGGCGCTGCAAGTGGGGCAGGTGCGGCTGTCGGCGCTGCTGGTGGTGCAGGGGGTGCTGTGGCTGGCGGTGCTGCTGTGGCTGGCGACGCTGCTGGTCACCATCACCGATCGCAAGCTCCAGATGCTGGGCGATATCAGCCCCTCCATTCGGGTGCTGATCGGCAAGCTGCTGCGCTTTTCCCTGGTTGGGCTGGCGGTGCTGCTGGCGCTGAACGCCGTCGGGGTGGACATGACGGCCTTGGCCATCTTCGGCGGCGGCCTCGGGCTCGGCATCGGCATCGGGTTGCAGCGGGTGGTGGCCAACTTGGTGGCGGGCGTGGTGCTGCTGATGGACCGCAGCGTCAAGCCGGGCGACGTGATCGAGGTCGACGGCACCTTCGGCTGGGTTATCGCCATGCAGGCGCGCTTCGTGTCGCTGGTGACGCGCGACCGCAAGGAGATCCTTATCCCCAACGAGGACTTCATCACCAACCATGTGGTCAACTGGTCGCATAGCGATGATCTGGTGCGGCTTCAGGTCGGCTTCACCGTCTCCTATGATGCCGATCCGCATCGGGTGCGGGCGCTGGCGGTGGAGGCGGCCTCGAAGCCGCCGCGGGTGGTGGCGAAGCCGGCGCCGGTCTGCCATCTCAGCGCCCTGGGGCCGCGTGGGCACGAGTTCATCCTGCGGTTCTGGATCTGCGATGCGCCCAACGGCGTCGTCAACGTCACCGGCGAGGTGCTGCTGGCGCTCTGGGACGCCCTCCAGGCCCAGGGCATCACGGTGCCCTATCCCCAGCGCGACGTGCATCTGCGCGAGCCCGTGCAGGTGGCGCGGGAGCCAACACCGTCGCCGCCGCTGTCACCATGAGACAGGCGGCGGACACCGCCGTCGATGGTCGCCGGGTCTTGCGGCGGCTGGGCGGTGCTGGTAATCGTCGGCTCCAATCCGCGAACCGGCCGAGATCCGCCGCCCATGGACCCCGAGTTCCTCCGCCGCCTGGATGGGCGGCTTGCCGACCTGGATGCCGCCGGCCGTCGCCGGTCGCTGCGTCCGGTGCGGCCCGTGGCGGAGCCCGGCGGCAACGGCGGCGCCATGACGGTGGAGCGCGACGGTCGCCGGCTGGTCAACTTCTCCTCCAACGACTACCTCGGCCTCGCCCGCCACCCGGCGCTGATCGCCCGCGCCCAGGCGTGGGCGGCGGAGTGGGGGGTGGGCGCCACCGCCTCGCGCCTCGTCTGCGGCACCTTCGACCTGCATGCCGAGGTGGAAGCGCGGCTGGCGGTCTTCAAGGGCAGCGAGGCGGCGCTGATCCTCAATTCCGGCTTCCAGGCCAACGAGGCGGTGCTGAGCGCCCTGCTGCTGCCGGACCTGGCCGGCTCGGCGC
>JAEWWF010000313.1 GCA_023396465.1 Pseudomonadota bacterium | reverse complement strand
GGGTCAGGCGGGCCACCGCCGGCACGCCGGTCAAGTCAGCCAGCCGGCGGGCGGCGGTGAGCACGATGTTGTCCATGCCTTCCGGCAGGGCCTCGGCCAAGGCCGCCGCGAAGGGACCGTCGACGGTCAGGGTCAGGTCGTCGGCCGGTGCGGCGGTGACGGTATCGCCCACCCCGGCAAAGACGATCAGGCTGTCGAGCAGGTGGTAGCCGTCATCCCGCCGGCCGACCACATGCAGGCTGAGGTTCACCTTGGCGGGAGCCTCGACGGTGACGACGGCGGAGTCGCTCATGGCGGGACCGGCGGCGGCGGGCGTCAGTCGGCGCTGCCGGAGGCCGGCACCGCCGGGCTGTGCTCGGGCTCGCGCAGGCCGTTGGCGATCTTGTCGCGCAGACTCTCTGCCTGCCCCTCCTCCTCCGGCCCCATGTCGAGCGCCCGCTGCCACTGGAAGCGCGCCTCCAGGCGGCGGCCGACCATCCAGTAGGCGTCGCCCAGGTGATCGTTGATGGTGGGATCGTCGGGGGTCAGCTCGATGGCGCGCTCCAGGTGGCGCACGGCGCCGTCGTAATCGCCCATGAGGAACAGCACCCACCCCAGGCTGTCGACGATATAGCCGTCGCGCGGACGCTGGCGCACCGCCTTCTCGATCATCGCGCGGCCTTCCTCCAGGTTCATGCCCTTGTCGATCCAGGAATAGCCGAGGTAGTTGAGCACGAACGGCTGGTCGGGGCTGAGGTCCAGCGCCTTGCGGAAGTCGGCCTCCGCCAGCGGCCACTGGTCGGACCGCTCGAAGGCGATGCCACGGCTGTAGAACCACGACCAATGCTCCGGCCGCACCTCGGGCAGCAGGGCGATGGCGCGGTTATAGCCCTCCACCGCCTCGGTCCACTGCTTGTTGCGGCGGTGGAGGTCGCCCAGCACCATCAACGGCTCCGGCCGCTCGGGATAGGCCGTGGTGACCTCCTCAAGCAGGCCCACCGCCTCCTCGAAGCGGCCGATCCGTTCCAGGTTGTCGGCCATGCGCAGACGGGCGGAGTACCAGGCGATGCCGTCGCGGCTGGCGGTGGCGTAAACGGCGTTGGCGTCGTTCTCCCGATTCATGCGGGTCAGAATGTCGCCCGCCAGCATACGGGTGAGTTCCAGATCGGGGTCCAGGTGCTCGGCCAGCCGCGCGAAGGCGAGGCCGGTATCGTAGGCATTGCCCTGCAAGAGGGTGGCGGCGGCCCCATAGAACACCTCCGCCATGCCCTGGCGGGCATCGGCCACCGGCGCGCGGCGCTTGCCGCGCCCTTCGATCTCCTCCAGCGCCGCGCCGACCAGCCCGTTGTCGCTGTGAGCGGCGGCATAGGTGGCGACAGCCTCCCGCGCCGCCTCCGTCCGGCCGTGGCGATGCAGCCAACTGGCGGCGGTTTGCAGGGCACGCAGGGTGATGTCGGGGTTCGGCTCCAGGATGGCCGCATAGAGACGGTCGGCCTCGGCGGTGCGGCCAGCGACGTCGGCGATCAGCGCCGCGTGGAAATCGTGCAGCCCCTGGAACTGCGGCTGATCCTTCAGCGGCGCCAGGGTGGTCAGGGCGGCATCCCACCGCTTCTGACCGGCCAGCGCCCAGGCGCGCATGAGCGGCACCATGAAGGAGTTGAGGCCCCGGCTGTCGAGCCGCGCCACGATCTCCTCCGCCGCCGCGAAACGGCCGTCGGCGACGGCGGAAACGGCGAGCACCAGCGGCGCCAGCGTTTCGCCCTCATCCAACGCCACCGCCTTGCGGGCGAGTGGCACCGCTTCCTCGATGCGGCCCTCGGCGACGAGGTAGAAGTAGGCGCGGCGCACCAGTTGCGGATTGTCGGGGTCGGCCTTCAGGGTGGCGAGGAACAGGTCGGCGGCGGCGCGGGTATCACCGTCCAACTGGGCCTGACGGGCGGCGAGATAGCTGCCGTAGCCGCGCGCACCATCAGTCAGCGGTTCCCCTTCGCGAACTTTTCCCAGCCCCCAGGACCGCAGGTCGTGGACAGTGCCGGCTTCCGCCACCGCCGTTCCGCCGGCGGTTTTGCCCGCGGTGGCGCAGGCGGTGGGAACCAGGGCGAGCAGGGCGGCCAGAACGGCACCCCGCAACAGGCGGGCAGGCATGGGATGCAGGGTCATCGGGTTCCGTCGAACAGTGGCGCCGGACACGGGGTCGGCGCCAGCATAGAGCAAGCGACCGCCGCAACGCCACCGCCGCGAATCGGTTTCGACTCGCGGCGGCGGCGAAAGGCGGCCGCCCCTGCCCTACATATTGGGATAGTTCGGCCCGTCGCCACCCTGCGGCACCACCCAGTTGATGTTCTGGGTGGGATCCTTGATGTCGCAGGTCTTGCAGTGGACGCAGTTCTGCGCGTTGATCTGCAAGCGACGGCCGCCGGCCTGCTCGTCCTCCACGAACTCATAGACGCCAGCCGGGCAATACCGCTGTTCCGGCCCGTCGTAGTCGACCAGATTGACGGCGACCGGCACCGACGCATCCTTCAGCGTCAGATGGCTCGGCTGGTCTTCCTCGTGGTTGGTGTTGGAAATGAACACCGACGACAGGCGGTCGAAGCTGATGACGCCATCGGGCTTCGGATAGACGATCTTCGGGCACTCGCTGGCCTTCTTGAGCGCCGTGTGATCGGCGTGATTCTTGAAGGTCCACGGCGCCTTGCCACGGAAGACGTAGGTTTCCAGCGCCGAGTAAACGATGCCGACGTACAGGCCCTTGTGGAAGCTCGGGCGGATGTTGCGGACCTTGTGCAGTTCCTCCCACACCCAGCTCTGCTTGATGAGGTCGGTGTAGGCGGTGACTTCCGGCGCCGGGGCATCCTTGGCCAGTTCGGCGAAGATGGCATCGGCCGCCACCATGCCGGACTTCATGGCGGTGTGCGTGCCCTTGATCTTCGGCACGTTGAGGAAGCCGGCGGTGTCGCCCACCAGCATGCCGCCGGGGAAGGTCAGCTTGGGGATGGACTGGAGGCCGCCTTCCGACAGCGCGCGGGCGCCGTAGGCGATGCGGCGACCGCCTTCGAGCAGCGGGCGGATCGCCGGATGCTGCTTGAAGCGCTGGAATTCCTCGAACGGCGACAGGTGCGGGTTCTGGTAGTCGAGCCCGACCACGAAGCCGATGGCCAGTTGATTGCCGTCCAGATGGTAGATGAACGAGCCGCCGTAGGTGTGCGGGTCCATCGGCCAGCCGACCGTGTGCATGATGGTGCCCGGCTTGGACTTGGCGGGATCGATCTCCCACAGTTCCTTGATGCCGATGCCGTAGGTCTGCGGGTCGCAGTCCTTGCGCAGGTCGAACTTGGTGAACAGCTGCTTGGTCAGGCTGCCACGGCACCCCTCGGCGAAAATGGTGTAGCGGGCGTGCAGCTCCATGCCGGGCGTGTAGGCGGCGGTGCGTTCGCCGTTCTTGCCGATGCCCATGTCGCCGGTCGCCACGCCCTTGACGGCGCCGGTGTCGTCATAGAGCACCTCGGCGGCGGCGAAGCCGGGGTAGACCTCGACGCCCAGTTCCTCCGCCTGCTGACCCAGCCAGCGGGTGACGTTGCCGAGCGAGACGATATAATTGCCGTGATTGTTCATCTGCGGCGGCGTCGGCAGCTTGAACGAGCCCTTCTCCGTCAGGAAGACGAAGTTGTCGTCCTTGGCCGCGACCGTCAGCGGCGCGTCCTTGCTCTTCCAATCGGGGATCAGTTCGTCCAGGGCGCGGGTCTCGATGACCGCACCGGACAAAATGTGGGCGCCGACCTCGGACCCCTTCTCGATGACACAGACGGAGATTTCCTTGTCGTTCTCAAGGGCGAGCTGGCGCAGCCGGATCGCGGCCGACAGACCGGCAGGGCCGGCGCCGACGACCACGACGTCGAATTCCATCGATTCCCGTTCCATCCTTCCTCCAAAACTTCTGCGGCCCGCTCAGCGCGGCAGAGGCGTCCCGTTCCCGTGCCGCGGGTTATAGCACATGATTCGGCCCGATCAGCAGTTTCCGCGCACGGAAAGCCGATAACGCCGCCGCGCCTGTCGAAAATCGCTCCGCACCCTGTTAACGTCGCCACCATGACCGACGCCTCCGCCGATCCCCTCAGCCTCGACCTCAGCCCGCAGGCCCTGCTGCGCTGGTACATCGACGCCGGCGTCGATGAGTGCATCGGCGAGGCGGCGGTGGACCGCTACGCCCTCAGCGAACGCCTGCTGGCCGAGGCCCAGGCCCGCCGGGCACGAAGCTCCCCGCCTTCCCCGGCAGGCAATCGCCAGACACCGCCGCGCGCTCCGGCCGCCACCGCCGCGCCGCCGCCGGTGCGGCCGCT
>JAEWWF010000284.1 GCA_023396465.1 Pseudomonadota bacterium | reverse complement strand
CACCAGACCAGCCTCGCCACCGGCGAGATCGCCGCCCAGATCCAGGCGGTGCAGGGCGCCACCAGCGAGGCGGCCGGCGCCATCGGCCACATCGTCGAGACCATCGTCCGCACCGACCGCATGACGGCCACCATCCTCGCCCAGGTGGAGCGCCAGAGCCTCGCCGTCACCGCCATCCTGGAGTCGCTGCGCCGCGCCGTCGGCCATACCGACGCGGTGGAGGATCGCCTCGCCGCCGTCAACGCCGCCGCCGAGGCCACCGGCACCGACGCCCGCGAGGTGCGCGACGCCTCCGGCCGCCTGAGCGTCGAAGCCGAGCGCCTGCAACAGGAGGTTCAGGACTTCCTCGTCCGCATGCGCGCCTGAGGAGCGAGTTCATTTCCCGACAGGAAACATAACCGTCACGCTCTTATTGCCGAGCAGTGGATGACGCGCCGGTTGTAGATTGCGCCGGTCTCGTTTCCCGCCGACGGTGGGAAATGGGACGCGGTTCTTCAACCACGGGCAGGCGAGCCTGCCCCTCACGTCACTGGCGGCCGTCGCCACCCTGTCCGACGCGTGTTCGGCGGCGCGGCGCAGGCGAAGACCCTCGTCTAGTGCTCCGAGGCGAGCCCCGAGGGCTGCGCCCCGCAGCATCGCACCGCCGCCTTCCACACCACCGATGCCGTCACCCAGCCCCTCAGCAGCCATGTCTTCCATGGCGCCGACCTGCCCTCGCAGTGGCCGACTCGGAGGCTTGGTGGTGGCGTGCGGAGTGCCGGCACGCAAACGTTTTCGTTTTCCCTTCGCACCCGGCGGCACACTTGTTCCGGCCGGCGCCAAAATCCGCCGTCGACGCACCGCAGCATGTTCCCGGAATGATCGCGGAGGCGCCGTGTGCGACGCGAAAAAAGCAATAAACTGAGATGGTTGTAGCAAAGTTTCAAAAGAAAATTACCCCTTTGGGGCCTTTGCCTCATTCGTGTTACGCGCTAGGCTGATGCCTTCGTTGACGTGTACGAGCGGGCTCTGCGCTGGGGGGAGGCAGAAATCCTCGTCCCCGGGTCAACCAAAAAGCAGACAGGGACAACGCGGTGGTCCGCACCGTGCTTCACGACACTCATATCGAGGACGACGTATGAACGCTCTGAAACTCGCCCTTGCCGCCGGCGTCGCGACCGCGATCATGGCCGGCGCCGCGCAGGCCAAGACGCTGGTGTACTGCTCCGAGGGCAGCCCCGAGGGCCTGAACCCGGTGTTCTACACCGCCGGCACCACCTTCGATGCCACCTCGGTGCCGATGTACGACCGTCTGGTGCGCTTCAAGAAGGGCACCACCGAGATCGAGCCGGGCCTGGCCGAGCGCTGGGAGATCTCCGAGGACGGCAAGACCTACACCTTCTTCCTGCGCCAGGGCGTGAAGTTCCATACCAGCAAGGAATTCACCCCGAGCCGCGACTTCAACGCCGATGACGTGATCTGGAGCTTCGAGCGCCAGATGAACGCTGAGCATCCGTTCCACAAGATCGGCGGCGGCTCCTACGAGTATTTCAACTCGATGGATATGACGGCCCTCATCGACCGCATCGAGAAGGTTGACGAGCACACCGTCCGCTTCCACCTCACCCGCGCCGAAGCGCCGATGATCGCCAACCTGGGCATGGACTTCGCCTCCATCTTCTCGGCCGAATACGCCCAGAAGATGCTGGACGCCGGCACCCCGGAACTGGTCGACACCAACCCGGTCGGCACCGGCCCGTTCCAGTTCGTCACCTACCAGAAGGACGCGCAGATCCGCTACCGCGCCTTCCCCGACTACTGGGCCGGCAAGGCGGCGCTCGATCAGCTGGTGTTCTCCATCACCCCCGACGCCAGCGTCCGCTATGCCAAGCTGAAGGCCGGCGAGTGCCACGTCATGCCCTACCCCAACCCGGCCGACATCGAACAGATGCGGTCCGAAGCGGGCATCAAGCTGGAAAGCCAGGAAGGCCTGAACGTCGGCTACCTCGCCTACAACACCGAGAAGGAGCCGTTCACCGACGCCCGCGTCCGCCGCGCGCTCGACATGGCGATCAACAAGGACGCCATCATCGAAGCGGTGTTCCAGGGTGCCGGCAGCGTCGCCAAGAACCCGCTGCCGCCGACCCTGTGGAGCTACAACGACGAGCTGGAAGACCGCAAGTTCGACCCCGAGGCCGCCAAGGCCCTGCTGGCCGAAGCCGGTCATCCCGACGGCCTGAAGACCAACATCTGGGCCATGCCGGTGCAGCGCCCGTACAACCCCAACGCCCGCCGCATGGCTGAAATGGTCCAGTCCGACTGGGCCAAGATCGGCGTGCAGGCCGAGATCGTCTCGTTCGAGTGGGGCGAGTACCTGAAGCGGTCCAAGGACGGCGAGCACCAGACCCTGCTGCTGGGCTGGACCGGCGACAACGGCGATCCGGACAACTTCCTCTACACCCTGCTGTCGTGCGACGCCGTCGGCTCCGCCAACCGCGCCCGCTGGTGCGACGAGGAGTTCGACACGCTGGTGAAGGAGGCCAAGAGCGCCACCGATCCCGCCAAGCGCACCGAACTCTACAAGCAGGCCCAGGCCCGCTTCGCCGACCAGAAGCCGTGGACCACGGTGGCGCACTCGGTGGTCTTCATGCCCATGCGGGAAGAGGTCACCGGCTACAAGATCTCGCCGTTCGGCAAGCACGACTTCTACGGCGTTGACCTGAAGTAACGCATATACGCTTGGGAAAACGGGTTGACCTATAGGAAAACTATGGTGTAGACCCGCGGCAAGCACGGTGCGGGGGAGGAGGGCGACATCCTCCCCCGCATCAGTTTTCGCACCACCATACCGCCATTGGTCTCGGACCCCGCAGCGCCCTCACCCTGCTGCCGGCCGATCCGTTCCCATTGGTCGCGGCGCGCACGCCGGGCGGTTCCGTCGCCGCCGGCCCCGGACGTCCGCACCGGCAGAGCACGAGGACCCATGCTCGGCTTTATCCTCAAACGCATCGGCCTGGTGATTCCGGCCTTCATCGGCGTCACCGTCCTCACCTTCGCGCTCATCCACCTCATCCCCGGCGACCCGGTGTTGATGCTGGCGGGCGAGCGCGGCATCGACCCCGAACGTTACGCCCGGCTGCGGGCCGACCTCGGGCTCGATCAGCCGCTGATCGTGCAGTACTGGAACTATATCTCGGGCGTGCTCGGCGGCGATCTCGGCAACAGCATCGTCACCCGCAAACCGGTGATCCAGGAGTTCCTGGCGCTGTTTCCGGCCACCATCGAGCTGACCATCTGCGCCATGACCTTCGCGGTGCTGTTTGGCCTGCCGGCCGGCATGCTGGCGGCGGTGAAGCGCGGCACGGCGGTGGACCACACCGTCATGGCGACCAGCCTGACCGGCTATTCCATGCCGATCTTCTGGTGGGGCCTGCTGCTGATCATCCTGTTCTCGGTCACCCTCGGCATCACGCCGGTGTCGGGGCGGCTGTCGGCGATCTATTGGGTGGAGCCGGTGACCGGCTTCCTGCTCATCGACAGCCTGCTGTCCGACGAGACGGGCGCCTTCTGGTCGGCCGTTCACCACCTCATCCTGCCGTCCATCGTGCTCGGCACCATTCCGCTGGCGGTGATCGCCCGCATGACCCGCTCCGCCATGCTGGAGGTGCTGCGCGAGGACTATGTCCGCACCGCCCGCGCCAAGGGCGTGGCGCCGCTGCGGGTGATCATGGTTCATGCCCTGCGCAACGCGCTGATCCCGGTCATCACGGTGATCGGCTTGCAGGTCGGCACGCTGCTGGCCGGCGCCATCCTGACCGAGACCATCTTCAGCTGGCCGGGCATCGGCAAGTGGCTGGTGGAGAGCATCTACCGCCGCGACTACCCGGTCATCCAGGGCGGCATCATGCTGGTGGCGACGGTGATCATCGTCGTCAACCTGCTGGTGGACGTGCTGTACGGCATCATCAACCCCCGCATCCGGCACCAGCGGTAACAGGGGCGGACGACATTCCATGGCTGATCACTACAAACAGGCCCAAGTGGCCGAAGCCGCCGCCGACCACGCCGCCGAAGTGGCCGAGGCGCACGAAGCCGCCATCATCGCCGGCGCCCCCCGTCACCCGGTGGCGGAGTTCTGGGACTACTTCAGTCAGAACCGGGGTGCCCTGGCGGGTCTCGTCTTCATCGTGGTGCTGATCCTGACCGCGCTGCTGGCGCCGTGGGTCGCGCCACACAGTCCCATCGAGCAATTCCGGAGCGCCCTGCTGCTGCCACCCGCCTTCATCGAGGGCGGCACCTGGACGCACGTTCTCGGCACCGACGATGTCGGTCGCGACATCTTCTCCCGCATCATCTGGGGGTCGCGCCTGTCGCTGTTCGTTGGCGTCATCGTCGTCACCCTGTCGCTTGGCGCCGGCATCGCCCTCGGTCTGATGGCGGGCTATTTCCGCGGCTGGGTCGACGTGGTGGTGATGCGCCTGATGGACATCATGCTGGCCATTCCAAGCCTGCTGCTGGCCATTGCCGTGGTCGCCATTCTGGGTCCGGGGCTGGAGAATGCCGTCGTGGCCATCGCCATCGTGGTGCTGCCGCACTATGTGCGTCTGACCCGCGCCGCCGTCATCACCGAGGCGAGCAAGGACTACGTCACCAGTTCGCGCATCGCCGGCGCCTCCAACAGCCGGCTGATGTTCAACACCATCCTGCCCAACTGCATGGCGCCGCTGATCGTCCAGGCGACGCTGGGCTTCTCCACCGCCATCCTGGATGCGGCGGCGCTCGGCTTCCTCGGCCTCGGCGCGCAGCCGCCGACCCCGGAATGGGGCTCCATGCTGGCCGACAGCCTCCAGTTCGTGCAGCGCGCCTGGTGGGTGGTGACCTTCCCCGGTCTGGCCATCCTGCTCACCGTGCTGGCCTTCAACCTGATGGGCGACGGCCTCCGCGACGCCCTCGACCCGAAGATGAAACGCTGATGGCTCTGCTCGAAATCGAAAACCTGAGCGTGGAATTCGGCGATCCCGCATCGCCCTTCCGCGCCGTCGACCGCCTTTCCCTAACCGTCGAGGAAGGCGAGGTGGTCGGCATCGTGGGTGAATCCGGCTCCGGCAAGAGCGTCTCGTCGCTCGCCACCATGGGCCTGGTCGCCTTTCCCGGCCGTGTCATGGCCGACACCCTGTCGTTCCATGGGCAGAACCTGCTGTCCATGTCGGCGCGCAAGCGGCGCAAGCTGACCGGCTCGGAGATCGCCATGATCTTCCAGGAGCCGATGACCAGCCTGAACCCTTGCTTCACCGTCGGCTGGCAGATCAAGGAAGCGCTGAAGATCCACGAAGGCGGCACCCGCGCCGAGCGTCATGCCCGCGCCGTGGAACTGCTGCGGCTGGTCGGCATCCCCGACGCCGAACGCCGCCTGTCGGCCTTCCCGCACCAGATGTCGGGCGGCATGAGCCAGCGCGTCATGATCGCCATGGCCCTGGCCTGCAATCCGCGCCTGCTGATCGCCGACGAGCCGACCACGGCGCTTGATGTCACCATCCAGGCGCAGATCATGGACCTGCTGCTGGACCTCCAGAAAAAGCGCGGCATGGGCATGATCCTCATCACCCACGACCTGGCGGTGGTGGCGGAAGCCGCCCACCGGGTGGTGGTGATGTATGCCGGACAGGTGGTGGAAACCGGCACGGTGCCGGAGATCTTCGACCGTCCCCGCCATCCCTATACTCAATCGCTGCTGGCGGCACTGCCGGAACGGTCGGTCGGCACGTCACGGCTGAACAGTCTGCCCGGCGTGGTGCCCGGCGCCTACGACCGGCCGCACGGCTGCCTGCTCAGCCCGCGCTGCCCTTATGCCCGCAAGCACTGCCGCGAGGAGCAGCCGGCGCTGAGGGGCGAAGCGCCCGTCCGTTACCGCTGCCACTACCCGCTCGACGATCAGGGGAACCCGACCTATGACTGATGCCGTCGTGACCCCGCTGAAGCCGATCAAGCCGGCGAGCGACGGCTCGCCGCTGCTGGAAGCCCGCGGCCTCACCAAGCACTACAAGGTGTCGCGCGGCCTGTTCAAGGACGATGCCACCGTCCGCGCCCTGGACGGCGTGTCGTTCAGCCTGCACGCCGGCCGCACGCTGGCGGTGGTCGGCGAGTCCGGCTGCGGCAAATCCACTCTCGCCCGTCAGGTGACGCTGATCGAGCAGCCGACCGCCGGTGAGTTCCTGCTCGACGGCCGCAACCTCGCCGGGGCCTCCGCCGCCGATCTCAAGACGGCGCGCACCAAGGTGCAGATCGTTTTCCAGGACCCCTACGGCAGCCTCAACCCGCGCAAGAAGGTGCTGTCGATCCTGGAAGAGCCGCTCATCATCAACACCAAGATGAGCCCGGAGGAGCGCCGTGACCGCGCCCGCGAGATGATGCGCGTGGTCGGCCTGCGGCCTGAGTTCGCCACCCGCTACCCGCACATGTTCTCCGGCGGTCAGCGCCAGCGTATCGCCATCGCGCGGGCGCTGATGCTGAACCCGCGGGTGGTGGTGGCGGACGAGCCGGTGTCGGCGCTGGATGTGTCGGTGCAGGCGCAGGTGCTCAACCTGCTCATGGACCTTCAGGAAGAGTTCGGCGTCGCCTACCTGTTCATCTCCCATGACCTGTCGGTGGTGCGCCATATCGCCGACGACGTCATGGTGATGTATCTCGGCATGGTGATGGAGCACGGACCGAAGGCGGTCATCTTCGACAACCCCGCTCACCCCTATACCCGTGCCCTGATGGCCTCGACGCCGAAGATCAACGCCCATGAGCGGGCCCAGAAGGTGGTTCTGAAGGGCGAATTGCCATCGCCTCTGAATCCGCCGTCGGGCTGCCGCTTCCACACCCGCTGCCCGTTCGTCATCGACCGCTGCCGCAGCGAAGTGCCGGCGGTGCGCGACGTGGCCGGACGTGGCGTCTCCTGCCACCGGGCGGAAGAGGTGCTGGCCGGAGCGGCCTGACGCCGCCCCTGCCCTGCTCCGCCCGCCGACAAGCGAAAGGGCGGACCGGCCATCGCCGGTCCGCCCTTTTCCGTGTGCCGCTGTCCTTCTCAGGCGCCGACGTGCAGGGTCGGCGGCAGAGCGTTCATCTTGGCCAGCAGGTATTCCAGGTCGCCGCTCTCGAAATCGACGCCGAGGTCGCCGTACTGGGTCAGCACGCGCTCGATCATGCGGCGGGAATAGCGCTCGCGGTCGTTCTCCTCGCCATCGTATTGGGTCTCGCGGGCGACATCAACGGCGGCGCGGATGGCCGGGTAAAAAGTCCTCGGCAGCCCCGCCTTCTCGAAGATGCCCTTGAGGCCGAACGGCCCGGGATCGTGAAACAGCTGGCGGGCATTGATGATGGGAATGCCGGCCCGCACCGCCAGGGCGTATTCGCAGAACTTCACGTCGCCCATGCACACGGCGCGCAGGATGATGGAGGGCGTCAGGCGGCCATGGTTCTGCATCTGCACGACCAGACGCTCGACTTCGTCCTCGCTGCTTTCACTCGACAGGCCGATGGTGGCGCGCTCGCGGCTCTGCATCACCAGGTCGGCGGCGACGTCGGACGGCAGCTCGTGGTTGGCGAGGATATGCTGGCGCAAGGTCTCCGACACGCGGGTGACCAGCTTTTCCGTCACCGTCACCGGCAAAACGGCGCGCTGGACGAGGGGGTTCTGCACCGCCTCCTCGTCGCCGAAGCGGTCGACCATGCGCAGCAGAGCCGATTCCGTCAGTTGGGCCCCCTCGTTGCCGGCCAGCGTGGCGGCGACCTCGACATCGCCGCGTTCGACCAGTTCGTCGGCGACCTTGGCATCCACCGCGTCGCGCCGGGCGACCGCCTTCTGCTTGTCGCGGTCCTGGCTGCGCACGATCTCGACCAGATCCTCGGTGGTGAGAACGGTGGAGAACTCAAGGATCGGCAACGCCACCTGGGTCACGTCGCGGGCCAGACTGAGGGCCACGTCATGCGGGACGAGGTGGTTTTCCTTCAGGTTCACCGCCAACGCCTGGCGGACGCGCACCTCGGCGT
>JAEWWF010000237.1 GCA_023396465.1 Pseudomonadota bacterium | reverse complement strand
GACATCCAGTCGGCGCCGGTGGCCATGCCGTTGGCGATGGGATGCACGCCGCCGCCGGCGACGTAGAATTCACCGGTCGACGCCGCGCGCGACCAGATCGCGATACCAATGTAGAGGGCGAAGGTCGCGCCCACCACAATGTAGGTAAGAGTCATAAGGTCCATTCTAGGTTTTCCCCCGATCGTCTTATTGTTCATCCACGTCGAATTCGCGATCCAGCTTGTTCATGCGCCAAGCGTAGAAAGCGATCAGGACGAGGAAGATCACGATGGACCCCTGCTGGGCGAACCAGAAGCCCAGGCCGGTGCCACCGATGGCGATCGAGTTCAGCGCATCGGCGAACAGAATGCCGGCGCCGTAGGAAACCAGGAACCAAACCACGAGACAGCCGCCGACGATACGCAGGTTCGCCTTCCAGTAGGCGTCCGCAGCCGACTTATTCATTTCAGACATCTAGTCCTCCCTGCTTTACTCCCAGAGACCCTTTGAGGCCTTCAGGGCGCGTAGCGTACACGATCCTGACGCTGGCGAAAGCGTTTCTTATTGGTTTTTGAAAGATTCGTGCTTGAAGATGGTCATTCAGGAAACCTGGAGACCGTAATCGCGCCCCTCCGGATCAAAAAATTTCCTGCTCGCGCAACGGTCGCAGTGCGCGACCGTGCCTTGGATCCCCCCTGGAATAGGGCGAAACCGTGGCAAAGGATGCACGAGCAGCAGAAAAAGCCAAGTCTCAAGATACGATGGCGGGAGAGGATGAGCCCCTCATGTGCGCGGAAGCACCGCCTCATCAACCTCAGATAGCGCGCCATGCCCCCTCCAAAAATGGCAAAAATGGCCGTGACCTGCGCCTCCACCGTGGCATGGCGACGATCGTCGACCGCCCGCATACTTCTTTCGGATGAAATGCGTTGCGCCGCATCACCGCGACCGCGAAACAGGCCCTGCAACGCAGCGAATCGGTTCCGTCCGCCGGGGCGGCGACTCGAATCGGACGTCGCGTCCGTCGCACCGGAACGGGTTTGACTTTGCGTCCCTTGCAGTCTGATACTTGAGCCAACAACTAGGAGTCCCGGCCATGCAGCCGGCGACCCAGGGAGGCACAGTTCGGCATGCTCGACGATCGGGAAGCGCTGTTCCGGGCGCTGATCGAGGACCATGGCAGCCATCCGCGCCACGGCGCCCCGCTGGAGCCGGCGGACGCCCGCGCCGACGGCCACAATCCCCTGTGCGGCGACCGCGTCGCCCTTGCCGTCCGCCTGTCCGCCGACATCATCACCGCCTGTAGTTGCCGAGCCCGCGGCTGTGCCATCTGCACCGCCTCTGGCTCGCTGCTGACCGATCTGGTGCGCGGCCTGCGGCGCGCCGAGGCGGTGGCGCTGATCGGGGCGTTCCGCGCCGCCTGTGTCAGCGGCAATCCGCTCGCCGCCACACCTTATCTAGGGGAGGCGCAGCGCGAGACGCTGGACGCCTTGGCCATCATCCATTCCAGTCCGCTGCGGGTGAAATGCGTCACCCTGCCATGGCATGCCCTCAACGCCGCCCTCACGGGCGCGTCGGAACGCACCCACGACCTGCGTGTCGCTCCCGCCGGGGAGGCCCCGGCATGACCGTGCCCGCCGCTCCGCCCGATCCGCTGATGGCTGCCCGTGACTGGCAGGACGCCGGCCACCGCTGCGCCATCGCCACCGTGCTGCACACCTGGGGCAGCGCGCCGCGCCCGGTGGGAGCCAAGCTGGCGGTGCGCGACGATGGCGAGATGGTCGGCTCGGTCTCGGGCGGCTGCATCGAGGGCGCGGTGGTCGACGCCGCCATGCAAGCCATGGCCGGCGGTCCGCCGCAGGTGCTGGAGTTCGGCGTCGCCGATGAAACAGCCTGGGCGGTCGGCCTCGCCTGCGGCGGTCGCATCGCGGTTTATGTGGAGGCGCTGCGGTGACGCCGTAACGGAGCACGAGGCCCGCTCCACCACCACCAGCCCACCCCCATGGTCAACAGGGAGACGGCATTTTGGATATCAGCGGCGAATACCTCATACCGGCCGACCGCCGGACAGTCTGGCAGGCGATCAACGATCCCGAGATGCTGCGGGCGTGCATTCCCGGCTGCGACGCCCTCACCCCCGCCGAGGACGCCCCCGGCTACGACGCCACCGTCACCGCCAAGGTGGGGCCGGTGAAGGCCACCTTCCGGGGCAGCGTGCGTCTGGAGGACATCGTCGAGCCGGAAGGCTACCGCATCGTCGGCGAGGGCAAGGGTGGCGCCGCCGGCTTCGCCAAGGGCGGCGCCACCGTGCGGCTGGAGGAGGTGGACGCCACCAACACCCGCCTCACCTATGCCGCCGACGCCCAGGTGGGCGGCAAGCTGGCGCAGCTGGGGTCGCGCCTCATCCAGGGCACGGCGCGCAAGTACGCCGACGACTTCTTCTCCCGCCTCACCGCCCGCATCGCCCCACAGGAGGTGCCTGACACCGCCGCCACCGTCGGCATGGGCGCCGGCTCCGCCGATGCCGGCCGGCCGCGCGAGGGCGAAGCCGAACTGATGGCCGCCGCCGCGCCGGTGGTGCCGCCGGCTCCCGGTGCCTCCATGCCGGCCGCCGAACTGGCCGCCGCCTCGGGCGCCCGTCCCGACGCCGTCACCC
>JAEWWF010000229.1 GCA_023396465.1 Pseudomonadota bacterium | reverse complement strand
CGTTCCGCCTGTACCGCTGCCACACCATCATGAACTGCACCAACACCTGCCCGAAGGGCCTGAACCCGGCCAAGGCCATTCAGGACATCAAGCACAAGCTCGCCGAGCGGGTGCTGTAAGACTAAGCTGCACTGAGAGCGACTCATTGCAGTTTGGCAAGCGCGACCGCGCGCCGCCGCCTTCGCGGCGTGAGCCAAGGCCGCAGGGACTGAACGGAAAAACCGCCGGAAGGGAAACCTTCCGGCGGTTTTTCCTTGCGCCAGTCGCGTCGGCGATGCCTTGACCGTCAGCCTCCGAACGACCCCAACGGTCCGGGAGCGTCCAGGGCGCCGGGGCGGGCCGGGGCGGCGGGGGCGGTGGGGATGGGCAGATCGTCCTCGGCGGCGGCGTCGGCCTCGGAGCCTTGCGCGGCGGTGCGGGCGTTGGGCACCTGCGGGCCGGCGACGCCGGGGGTGAGGCGGCGTACTCCGGCGGCATCCACTGTCGCGCGGTCGGGAGCCACGCAGCGGAACAGCGACCGGTGCGGTTGCAGGACCGTGCAATTTAGCAGGTCGCTGCGGTCATAGACGGCGACACGGCCGGTTTCGGCGCAGACGGCATCGGCCATGGCCTGCACCTGCTCGCGCGTCGCATTCATGGTGTTGTAGCAGATCGCCGGCCGGTCGAAGGTGGACGAGCCCCAGGTGCCCAGCGTGCCGGCTTCCCGCCGCATGTCGATGTAGGGCGCGGGCGCGCAGGCCGACACGCCACCGATGAGGGCGGCGACAAGGGCAAGGGCGGCGGCGCGGGGCATGGCTGGCATCCTCGGGTGGACTCCTGCTGACGACGCTCCCTGTTGTAGGGGATCGCGCGGCAATGGGCTAGACTGCGCGTGGAGAAGCGGGAAAACCCGTCACCGGAGGATATGCGTCTGATGTCTTTGTTCACCAAGCTCGCCGCTCGTGCCGCAGAGGGGCGGCCCATCCGTGTCGGCCTGATCGGTGCCGGCAAGTTCGGCACCATGTTCCTTGCCCAGGCTCGGCGGACGCCGGGACTGCATGTGATGGCGGTGGCCGATCTGGAGCCGCGGCGGGCGCGTGCCGCCCTGCTGACCGCCGGTTGGACCGCCGAGCAGGCGGAGGCTGGTTCCTCGGCCAAGGCTCTGCGGCACGGCACCACCTGGATCACCGACGATGCCGAGGCGATGATCGCCGCTGGTGGCGTCGAGGTGGTCATCGAGGCCACCGGCTACCCGGAGGCCGGCCTGCGCCATGCGGTCCGCTGCCTGGAGAACGGCCGCCATGTGGTGATGGTGAACGTGGAGGCCGATGTGCTGGCCGGGCCGTTGCTGGCCCGCCGTTTCGCCGCCGCCGGTCTGGTCTATTCCATGGCCTATGGCGATCAACCGGCGCTGATCTGCGAGATGGTGGATTGGGCCCGGACCTGCGGCCTGGAGGTGGTGGGCGCCGGCAAGGGCACCAAGTACCTGCCGGACTACCATGCCTCCACCCCCGACACGGTGTGGGAGCATTACGGCCTGACGCCCGAACAGGCCGCCGCCGGCGGCATGAATGCCAAGATGTTCAACAGCTTCCTCGACGGCACCAAGAGCGCCATCGAGATGGCGGCGGTGGCCAACGCCACCGGGCTGGCGGTGCCGGATGACGGCCTCGGCTTTCC
Organism: Pseudomonadota bacterium; assembly: GCA_023396465.1. Taxonomy (GTDB): domain Bacteria; phylum Pseudomonadota; class Alphaproteobacteria; order Rhodospirillales; family Rhodospirillaceae; genus Caenispirillum. Next base: position 7,755 of record JAEWWF010000229.1, on the reverse strand, counting down.
TCCGGTTGGCTGCGACGATCTGCCGGCAATGCTGAAGCCGCGCGCCGACGGCGGTGTTTTGCAGCGGGCGGGGATGGTGGAGGTGGTGTCCAGCCTGCACCGCGATGGAACGCCGGTGACCGGCGATCTGCGCTGGGGGGTGTGGGTGACTTTCGCGGCGCCGTCCGACTACGCCGCCCGCTGCTTCGCCGAATACGGCCTGCGCACCGACGACAGCGGCCGCTATGCCGCCCTGTGGCGGCCCTATCACCTGATCGGGTTGGAACTGGGGGTGTCGGTCGCCGCCGCCGCCTTGCGCGGCGAGCCGACCGGTCATTCCACCGCCTTCCGGGGCGACGTGGTGGCGGTCGCCAAACGCGATCTGGCGGCCGGCGAGGTGTTGGACGGCGAGGGGGGCGCCACCGTCTGGGGCCGGCTGATGCCGGCTGATGCCTCGGTCGCCGCGCGGGCGCTGCCCATGGGGTTGGCCCAGGGGGTGCGGCTGACGCGGCCGGTGGCCGCCGGGCAGGTGGTGAGCCGGGATGCCGTCGACCTGGACGCCACGACTCTAGCGGCGCGGCTGCGGCATGAGCTGGAATCGGCCTTCTGCGCCCTGCCGCCGGAGGATATCCGCACTCCCGGTTGAGGGGGCGGCGGCGCCGTCCGCGTGCCCGGCGGAACCGCAGGGCAGCGCCGCCTGTCGCGTTGCACCGGCGGTGGGACGCGACTACTCTGCCCGAAGTAGCTCCTTAGACAGGATTTGGGGATCCGGAATGACCGAGGGGAAGACGTTTCGTCTGGTGACGCGCAGCGATTTCGATGGCCTGGTGTGTGCCATGCTGCTGAAGGAACTCGGGATGATTGACGACATCAAGTTCGTCCACCCGAAGGACATGCAGGACGGCAAGATCGACATCTCCGACCGCGACATCACCACCAACCTGCCGTATGTGGAAGGCGTGCATCTGGCCTTCGACCATCACCTGTCGGAGACCCTGCGCGTCGGCAAGCGCGACAACCACATCATCGACCCCGATGCCCCCTCGGCGGCGCGCGTGGTCTATGACTACTTCGGCGGCAAGGCCAAGTTCCCCCGCATCTCCGACGAGATGATGGAGGCGGTGGACCGCGGCGACTCCGCCAACTTCACCAAGGACCAGGTACTGAACCCGACCGGCTGGGACCTGATGAACTTCATCATGGACGCCCGCACCGGCCTTGGTCGGTTCCGCACCTTCCGTATCTCCAACTACCAGCTGATGATGGAACTGATCGACTACTGCCTCGATCACGACATCTCCAAGGTGCTGGAACTGCCGGACGTGCGCGAGCGCACCGACCTTTACTTCGAGCACGCCGAGAAGTTCAAGGATCAGGTCACCCGCTGCGCCACCGTCCACAAGAACCTGGTGGTGCTCGACCTGCGCGACGAGGACACCATCTGGGCCGGCAACCGGTTCATGATCTATGCCCTGCTGCCGCAGACCAACATCTCCATGCATGTCCTGTGGGGCTTCCAGAAGCAGAACACCGTCTTCGCCGTCGGCAAGAGCATCTTCGACCGCTCGTCGAAGACCAACGTCGGCAAGCTGATGCTGGAGTACGGCGGCGGCGGCCACATGGCGGCCGGCACCTGTCAGGTGGACAATTCCATGGCGGAAGAGGTGCTGAAGGCGCTGATCGACAAGATCACCGCCGACGGCTGAACCCGCGCCCCGGTCCGGCGGTCGCCCTTCGCGACGGCCGCCGGCCGGGGATCACGGCTTGGTGTGGCGGCTCATGCGGTAGGCGTAGACGTAGATGTCGCCGGCGTTGAAGCTGGCGGCATGGCCCTTGGTGCCGCGCGTGCGCATGAAGAACTCCACCACCTCCTGCGCCTGGATTTCGGTGGTTGCCGTGCGGATGGCGCCGACGTCGGTGCCCTGCTTGAAGTTGTGGCGGCTGACCAGGGTGGATTTGGGGTCGGCGCACAGGCCGACGTACCATTCGCCCCACTTGGCGCCGTTGCGGGCGATCAGGTGTTCGATGTCGTGGATGATCTCGGTCTTCGACTTGGCCATGGGCCCTTCCCCCCGCGACACTTGGGCCCTGCCATACTCCTTCGGCACGGCAATCGGCCTTTCTCAACTTCCGTTATACAACGAAGTCGGCGCGGCGATACCCCTGGGCGTAGAGCAGGGCGGTAAGGTCGCCGTGGTCGATGCGCACCCGGGCCTCGGCGGCGACCACCGGCTTGGCGTGGAAGGCGACGCCGAGGCCGGCGGCGCGGATCATCGGCAGGTCGTTGGCGCCGTCGCCCACCGCCACCGTGCGGGCGAGCGGCAGGTGGCGCTCGGCGGCCAGGGCGATGAGGCTGTCGAGCTTGGCGTCGCGGTCGAGGATGGGCTCCACCACCGTCCCGGCCAGCACGTCGCCGTCGAGGACGAACTCGTTGGAGCGGTCCTCGTGGAAGCCGCAGATGGCGGCGACGCGGCGGGTGAAGAACTTGAAACCGCCCGACACCAGCACGCAATAGGCGCCGTTGGCGGCCATGGTGCGCACCAGTTCCCAGGCGCCCGGAGTGTACTCGACGCGGTCGAAGCACTGCTCCAGCGACTCGACCGGCAGGCCCTTCAGCATGACGACGCGCTCGCGCAGGGCGGCCTTGAAGTCCAGCTCTCCGTTCATTGCGCGGGCGGTGATGGCGGCGATCTGGTCCTTGATGCCGGCGAAGTCGGCCAACTCGTCCAGGGTCTCGCCGGTGACGATGGTCGAGTCCATGTCGGCCACCAGCAGCATCTTGCGGCGGTCCTGCCGCGCCTGCGCCACCACGTCGGCGGCCACCCCCAGATCGGTGAGCGCCTTGCGGGCGGCGGCATCGGCGGTGTCGGGGCTGATGTCCTCGAACGGCAGGTCGCAGGCGATGCCGGGGTCCAGCCAGTCGGGCGAGCCGACCTGTCCGCCCAGCGCCTTTAGGGCCTCGCGCACACGGCGGACCGTGCTATCGTCCAGGTCCGCGCGGGCCGGAGCGGTGATGAGCGTCAGCACATTTTCCATGGCCCGGTCCTTTTCCGTTCGGCGCGTGGGGCGTTTCTGCCGCGTCCCGTATAAAGTCGCGCCCCCTTCGCTGCAAGCGCGTGATGATGTCAGACACCGAAGCCTCCGCCCTGCCGCCCCTCGTGGTTGTCGCCGGCCCCACCGCCAGCGGCAAGTCGGCGCTCGCCCTGGCGGCGGCGCGGGAGTTCGGCGGCACCGTCCTCAATGCCGACAGCATGCAGGTCTACCGCGAGCTGCGGGTGCTGACCGCCCGCCCGTCGGAGGCGGAGGAGGCGCTGGCGCCCCACCGCCTGTACGGCGTGCTGGCGGGCAGCGTCGTCTGCTCGCCGGTGCTGTGGCGCGACCTGGCGGTGCCGGAGATCGAAGCCGCCTGGGCCGCCGGCCGGCTGCCCATCGTCTGCGGCGGCACCGGGCTCTACCTGAAGGCGCTGCTGGAGGGCTTCGCGCCGGTGCCGGAGGTGCCGGAGGCGGTGCGGGCCGAGGCGCGGGCCGACCTCGCCCGCCTGGGGCACGAGGCTTTTCATGCCCGGCTGGCCCGGGAAGACCCGGAAACGGCGGCCCGCCTCGCCCCCGGCGACACCACCCGCAACCTGCGCGCCTGGGAGGTGCTGCGGGCCTCCGGCCGCTCCATCAGCTGGTGGCAGGCGCAGCCGCCGGTGCCGCCGCCCATCCGCTTCCGCCCGCTGGTGGTGCGGATGGCGCCGCCGCGCGAGGTGCTCTATGCCCGCTGCGACGCCCGCCTGCGCGCCATGGTGATGGAGGGGCCGGCGCTGGCCGAGGTGGCGGCGCTGCTCGATCTCGGCCTGCCGCCCGACCAGCCGGTGATGAAGGCGCTCGGCGTGCCGGAACTGGCCGCCCACCTGCGCGGCGAGTTGGACCTGGAGTCGGCGCTGGTGCGGGCGCAGCAGCTGACCCGCAACTATGCCAAGCGCCAGGGAACGTGGTTTCGCGGGCAGCTTCGTGCGGATGCGGTTTGCAATACGCAATTTTCGGAAAGCCTCGTCGCCAAAACCTTTCAATTAATTCGCGGCTTTTTGTTGACCGGCTCCGGCTGAGTCTATACCGTGCAGCTTCCCGGAATGGTCCGGGGTTGGCGCGGCGCGCCGGACGGACACCCCCCACGGATCGATGAGGCGGATGGTGAGCCGCCGACGCCGGAGCAGGTGTCGGCGGGCGGGCCGTTTGGGCCGCGCGTCCTTTACAGGAAGACAGGTGCAGACATGTCGCAGGATCGCATGAACGGTGCTCAGATCGTCCTCAAGGCCTTGGCCGAACAGGGCGTCGAGGTAATCTTCGGCTATCCCGGCGGCTCCGTACTTCCGATTTACGACGAACTCTTCAAGCAGAACCAGATTCGCCACGTCCTGGTGCGGCACGAGCAGGCGGCGGTGCATGCGGCGGAAGGCTATGCCCGCTCCACCGGCAAGGTCGGCTGCGTGCTGGTGACCTCCGGCCCCGGCGCCACCAATGCCGTCACCGGCCTGACCGACGCGCTGATGGACAGCATTCCGCTGGTCTGCCTGACCGGCCAGGTGCCGACCCATCTGATCGGCAACGATGCTTTCCAGGAAGCGGACACCACCGGCATCACCCGGCCGTGCACCAAGCACAATTACCTGGTGAAGAAGTCGGAAGACCTCGCCCGCGTGCTGCACGAGGCGTTCTACGTCGCGCGCACCGGCCGGCCCGGCCCGGTGGTCATCGACCTGCCGAAGGACATCCTGATGAAGCCGGCGGAGTACATGCCCGCCAGCCGCATCAAGCACCGCACCTACAAGCCGCAGGTGAAGGGCGACCGCGCCGCCATCGAACAGGCGGTGGAGATGATCGCGGCGGCCAAGCGGCCGGTGTTCTACACCGGCGGCGGCGTCATCAATTCCGGCCCGGCGGCCAGCCAGCTGCTGACCCAGTTCGTGCGGCTGACCGGCTTCCCCATCACCCAGACGCTCATGGGCCTCGGCGCCTATCCGGCCTCCGACCCGCAGCACCTGGGCATGCTGGGCATGCATGGCACCTACGAGGCCAACCTCGCCATGCACGGCTGCGACCTGATGATCTGCGTCGGCGCCCGCTTCGATGACCGCGTCACCGGCCGCCTGAATGCCTTCTCGCCCAACTCGAAGAAGATCCACATCGACATCGACCCGTCATCGGTCAACAAGAACGTGGCGGTCGACCTGCCGATCATCGGCGACGTGGCGCATGTGCTGGAAGACCTGATCAAGGTCTACAAGGCCCGTCAGGTCCGCCCCGACGCCAAGGCCCTGAAGGCGTGGTGGAAAGAGATCGAGGACTGGCGCGCGGTTAATTGCCTGGGCTACGAGCAGACCGGAAAGATCATCAAGCCGCAGTACGCCATCCAGCGTTTGTACGAGCTGACCAAGGACCGCGACACCTACATCACCACCGAGGTGGGCCAGCATCAGATGTGGGCGGCGCAGTTCTACAAGTTCGAGAAGCCGAACCAGTGGATGACCTCCGGCGGCCTCGGCACCATGGGCTACGGCTTCCCGGCCGCCATCGGCGTGCAGATGGCCCACCCCGACGCGCTGGTGGTGGACGTTTCCGGCGAGGCCAGCTTCATGATGAACATGCAGGAACTGGGCACCGCCATCCAGTACCGCCTGCCGGTCAAGGTGTTCATCCTGAACAACCGCTACATGGGCATGGTGCGTCAGTGGCAGGAACTGCTGCACGGCGGCCGTTACTCGGAAAGCTATTCGGAGGCGCTGCCCGACTTCGTGAAGCTGGCCGAGGCCTTCGGCGCCCACGGCATCGTCTGCGATGACGCCGACCGCCTGGACGACGCCATCCACGAGATGATCGACGTGCGCAAGCCGGTGATCTTCGATTGCCGCGTCGACCAGTCCGAGAACTGCTTCCCCATGATTCCGTCGGGCGCGCCGCACAACGAGATGCTGCTCGGTCCGCCGGATGCCGGCAAGGAAGCCATCGGCGACGAGGGCAAGGTTCTGGTGTGACGCCGCCGCGCCGCCGTGCCGTCACCGCATCCGCGACACCATCCACGACTCGCACCACCCCGGCGCTTTCGCGGCGCCGGGGCCCCGCCGCGAGACCCTGAGGGGGAGACACGCACCGTGTCCACGACCGATACCGAAGAGATCAAGACCCACACCATCGCCGTTCTGGTCGACAACGAGGCCGGCGTGCTCGCCCGCGTCATCGGCCTGTTCTCCGGCCGTGGCTACAACATCGAAAGCCTGACGGTGGCCGAGGTCGATCCGGCCGAGCGGCTGTCGCGCATCACGCTGGTCACCAGCGGAACGCCCATGGTGATCGAACAGATCAAGGCCCAGCTCGGCCGTCTGGTGCCGGTTCACAAGGTGCGCGACCTGACCGTCGAAGGGCCGTCGGTCGCCCGCGAACTGGCGCTGGTGAAGGTGGTGGGAACCGGCGAGAAACGAGTCGAATCCCTTCGCATCGCCGACATCTTCCGTGCCAATGTGGTCGACAGCACGAACGAAAGCTTCGTCTTCGAGATCGTCGGCAAGACCGAGAAGCTCGACGCCTTCATCGGCCTGATGGAGCCGCTCGGCCTCGTCGACGTGTCGCGGACCGGCGTGGCGGCCATCGCCCGTGGCCCCGGCGCCCTCTGACCCAGCCAAGACCAACACCAACACCAACGATCTGCATCAAGGACTTTGAACCATGCGCGTTTATTACGATCGCGACGCCGACGTGAACCTGATCAAGGGCAAGAAGGTGGCCATCGTGGGCTACGGCTCGCAGGGTCACGCCCACGTCCTGAACCTGCGCGATTCGGGCGTCAAGGACGTCGCGGTCGCCCTGCGGGCCGGCTCCGCCACCCGCAAGAAGGCCGAAGGCGAAGGCCTGATCGTCATGACCCCGGCCGAGGCCGCCGCCTGGGCCGACGTCGTCATGATCCTGACCCCGGACGAGCTTCAGGCCGAGCTGTATTACGCCGACCTGCATGGCAACATGAAGGAAGGCGCGGCGCTCGCCTTCGCGCACGGCCTGAACGTTCACTTCAAGCTGATCGAGCCGCGCAAGGACCTGGACGTGTTCATGGTCGCCCCCAAGGGCCCCGGCCACACCGTCCGCTCCGAGTACAAGCGCGGCGGCGGCGTGCCCTGCCTGGTGGCGGTGGCGCAGGACGCTTCCGGCAATGCCATGGATCTGGCGCTGTCCTATGCCTCCGCCATCGGTGGCGGCCGCTCGGGCATCATCGAGACCAACTTCCGTGAAGAGTGCGAAACCGACCTGTTCGGCGAGCAGGCCGTGCTGTGCGGCGGCCTGACCAAGCTGATCGCCGCCGGTTTCGAGACCCTGGTGGAAGCCGGTTACGCCCCGGAGATGGCTTACTTCGAGTGCCTGCACGAAGTGAAGCTGATCGTCGACCTGATGTACGAGGGCGGCATGGCCAACATGCGCTACTCGATCTCCAACACCGCTGAATACGGCGACTACGTCACCGGCCCGCGCATCGTCACCGACGAGACCAAGGCCGAGATGAAGCGCGTGCTGGAAGACATCCAGGCCGGCCGCTTCGTCCGCGATTGGATGCTGGAGTGCAAGGCCGGTCAGCCGTCCTTCAAGGCCACCCGCCGCCTGTGGGCCGAGCACCCGATCGAGGAAGTGGGCGAGCGCCTGCGCGGCATGATGCCGTGGATCAAGGCGAACGCCCTGGTCGACAAGGCCAAGAACTGAGGCGAGGGGGTCCGGGCCGGTCGGGGGCGTCGCAGGGCGGCGTTCCCCGGC
>JAEWWF010000222.1 GCA_023396465.1 Pseudomonadota bacterium | reverse complement strand
GCCCTCCATTCCTGAGGAAAGCGTTGAATCACGGCCCGGGACGAAAGGGAAGCCCGTTTATGAGTTTACGGCCTAGGACGGAGAACGGCCCTTGCGGAAGTCCATCCGCGCGTGGCATCCCATGGGGCATGACCAGCACTCACCCCCCGAAACAGACCGCCGGCGGCGCCCTGCGCCATCCGGTGGCCACGCCGCCCGAACCCGGCCACGTCCTGCCCATCGCCGATGGGGTGCTGTGGCTGCGCATGCCGCTGCCCTTCGCCCTTGATCACATCAACCTGTGGCTGGTGGAGGATCACGGCGGCTGGGCCATCGTCGATACCGGCGTCGCCTCCTCGTTGACACGCGATCTGTGGGAGACGGTGTTCCGTCACCCGCGTCTGGGCGGGCGGCCCATCACCCGCCTGTTCTGCACCCACTTCCACCCCGACCACATGGGCCTCGCCGGCTGGCTGTGCGAACGGATGGAGATCGAGTTGTGGACGACGCTCGGGGAATGGGCGACTGGCCTGTTCCTGTCGCTCGACACCTCCGAGGAGATGACCGAGAACGCGGTTGCCTTCTACCGCCGCGCCGGCTTCAGTCCGGACCTGCTGGACAAGGTGCGGACGCGCGGCAATGCCTATGCCGGCCGGGTGGCGCCGCTGCCGCGTCGGTACCGCCGCATCGCCGATGGCGATTGCCTGGACATTGGCGGCCGTGACTGGCGGGTGATGGTGGGGCAGGGGCACGCGCCGGAGCTGGCGCAATTGGTCTGCGGCGAGGACGGACTGCTGATCGCCGGCGACCAGATCCTGCCACGGATCAGCCCCAACGTGTCGCTATGGCCGAATGAGCCTGAGGCCGATCCGCTGGCCCTGTTTCTGGCCTCGCTGGAACGGATGAAGACCCTGCGCGCCGACATGCTGGTGCTGCCGAGCCACGGACTGCCCTTCGTCGGCTTGCGGGCGCGGGCGGCGGAACTGGCGGCTCATCATGCCGATCGTCTGGCCGAAACCCGCGCCGCCTGCGCGGTGGCGGAAGGCCGCACGGCGACGGAGCTGATCCCGGTGCTGTTCCCGCGCCCGCTGGATGACCATCAGCTGTTCTTCGCCATTGGCGAGGTGCTGGCACATATCCGCCGGCTGGAAGTCGACGGCGTGTTGGAGCGTCTGTCGGAGGCCGGCGGCGCCGACCGTTACCGCAGCCTGTGAGGCGCCGCTGGGTGCCGCTGGCCTGGCCTATTCGCCGGCCACGGCCATCCGGCAGGGCGGCGCCGTGTCTTCGCAATAGAGGCTGTAGAGGGTGGCGATGACGGCGCTCGCCTCCTCTCCCTTCAGGGAATAGTAGATCGTCTGGGCGCTGCGGCGGGTCTTCACCAGGTCGTCGCGGCGCAGGCGGGCGAGATGCTGGCTGAGCGCCGACTGGCTGAGGCCGACGATGCGCTCCAACTGCCCGACCGACCTTTCGCCATGCAGAAGCTGACACAGCACCAGCAGGCGATGCTCGTTGCTCATGGCTTTGAGCAGCGCGCTGGCGCGGCGGGCATTTTCCTGAAGCTGCTGGAGGTCCAGCGCCTGTTCGTCGGGCATGTTGTGATCCACCGTTACGTCCCCCTCGGTCCTGCGAGTGTATGTCGTTTGCGGGATATGAGCAAACAGGCGCGTGCGGGCAAGGGATCGCCTCCGTCGGCGGGGACACTCGCCGCAAGCCAGGCGATGTCCCATATCTGTCGTAAAGACAGGTTGCTCCCTGATCGGAGTGGTGACAAATTTCGGCAATGCCAGGACATGGGTAAGGGAATTGCCCGAAGGGTGGGAGGCACGTAGGGTTTATGGCGACGTTGCTGGTCACGCATCATGCGTGCATCGATCACGACACGGGCGACCTGCATCCCGAATGCGGGGATCGCCTGCGGGCGATCCTGCGGGTGCTTGAATCCGAGGAGTTCATGATGCTCCATCGCGAGGAGGCGCCCCACGCCACCCGCGAGCAGCTGATGCGTGTCCACCCGCTGAGCTATATCGAACGGGTGATGGATGCGGTGCCGCGCGAAGGGCACCACCACATCGACGGTGATACCGTGCTCAGTCCCGACAGCGGCGAGGCCGCCTTGCGCGCCGCCGGTGCCGTCTGCACGGCGGTGGACGCTGTCGCGCGCGGAGAGGTGCGCAATGCCTTCTGTGCCGTCCGCCCCCCCGGCCACCACGCCGAACGCGACAAGGCCATGGGCTTCTGCGTCTTCAACAACGCCGCCATCGGCGCCTATCATGCCCGCGCGGCGCACGGTCTGAAGCGGGTGGCGGTGCTTGATTGGGACGTCCACCACGGCAACGGCACCCAGCATATCTTCTGGGATGACCCGGACATGTTCTATGCCTCCACCCATCAGTGGCCGCAATGGCCGGACACCGGGGCGCCATCGGAAACCGGCGGGCACAACAACATCGTCAACGTCGGTTTGCCGGTGCGTGCCGGGTCGGACGAGTTCCGCCAGGTGATGAGCGACGTCATCCTGCCGGCCATGCGCGCGTTCAAGCCCGACCTCATCATCATCAGCTGCGGTTTCGACGCCCACGCCAACGACCCCATGGCCTATCTGCTGCTCCAGGTCAGCGATTTCGTGTGGGCCACCAAGGAAGTGATGGCGCTGGCCGACGACGTCTGCGGCGGCAGGGTGGTGTCGGTGCTGGAAGGCGGCTACGACATCCGCGCCCTTGCGGCCTGCACGGTCGGCCATGTGCGGGCCCTGATGGGCATCTGACCGGCGGCGGCATCCGGTCGTGCGGCGCCCGGCGGAAAGCGGGGCGCTTGCGCCTTGCCTTGGTGTGGGGGGAGGCTTAGACTTCGCCCCTTCCCTTACGCAATGCCTGGACCCGATCGACGCATGGCCGATGCCCCCGTTCCCGCCGATATCGCTGCGCTGTCCTTTGAAGACGCCTTGGCGGCGCTGGAAGAGATCGTCCGCTCGCTGGAAGGCGGGCGGGTGAAGCTCGACGACGCGGTGGATGCTTACGAGCGTGGGGTCGCCCTGCGCCAGCACTGTGAACGTAAGCTGGCCGAGGCCCGCCAGCGGGTCGAGACAATCTCCCTTGGCGCCGATGGCCGCCCCACCGGTACCACCCCCTTCGAGGCCGGCTGACCCGCCGCCGTCCGATCCCGTTCCCGCCGCTTGCCTGGAGATCCGTCCCACATGAGCCGCCTTCGCGAGTTGATGGCCGAGCGTGCCGGTGCCGTTGAAGAGGAACTCGCCCGCCTGTTGCCGGTGGACGATCTGCCTGAACGGCGGCTGTGGGAGGCCATGCGCTACGCCTGCCTGAACGGCGGCAAGCGGCTGCGGCCGTTCCTGGTCACCGCCACCGCCGACATGTTCCGGGTGTCGTCGGCCGCCTCGCTGCGGGTGGCGGCGGCGGCCGAGATGCTGCACTGCTACAGCCTGGTGCATGACGACCTGCCGGCCATGGACGACGACGACCTGCGCCGTGGCCGGCCTACCGTTCACCGCCAGTTCGACGAAGCCACCGCCATCCTGGCCGGCGACGGCCTGCTCACCCGCGCCTTCGAGGTGCTGGCCGATCCCGGCGCCCATGCCGATCCGGCGGTGCGGACGGAGCTGGTGATGGAACTGGCGCGCGCCGCCGGGGCCGGCGGCATGGTCGGCGGCCAGATGGTCGACCTGCTGGCGGAACGTCAGGACGGCTTTGGTCCGGCCATGGACGTCGCCGCCGTCACCCGCATGCACCAGTTGAAGACCGGCCGCCTGATCGGCTTCTCGTGCTGCGCCGGGGCCATTCTTGGCAAGGCAAGCCTGCCGCTGCGGCAGGCGTTGTCCAAGTACGCCCACGACCTCGGCCTTGCCTTCCAGATCGTCGACGACCTGCTCGACGTGGAAGGCGACACCGCCGAACTGGGCAAGACCGCCGGCAAGGATGCCGCCGCCGGAAAACAGACCTTTGTTACCCTGCTTGGTGTCGAGCGCGCCCGCACCCATGCTGACATGCTGGTGCAGCAGGCCGTGACCCACCTCAAGCCGTTCGACGGTGAGGCCGACCTGCTGCGCGAGGTTGCGCAGTTCGTCCTGACGCGCCGCGCCTGACCGTCCGTTGCCGCCAAAGGAACATACCTTGACCCAGCGCCCCGCTACCCCGCTCCTCGATACCGTGTCCGGCCCCGCCGACCTGCGCGGCCTGCCCCTCGACCGGCTGAAGGAACTGGCCGAGGAGGTGCGCGCCGACCTGATCGACGCGGTGTCGCGCACCGGCGGCCACCTGGGCGCCGGCCTTGGGGTGGTGGAACTGACGGTGGCGCTGCACCATGTGTTCGACACTCCGCGCGACCGCCTGATCTGGGACGTCGGCCACCAGTGCTACCCCCACAAGATCCTCACCGGCCGCCGCGAGTCCCTGCGCACCATCCGCCAGCCGGGCGGCATTTCCGGCTTCACCCTGCGCAGCGAGAGCGAGTACGACCCCTTCGGTGCCGGCCACAGTTCCACCTCCATCTCCGCCGGGCTCGGAATGAAGGTGGCGTGCGACCTGCTGGGCGACGACCGCCATGTGGTCTGCGTCATCGGCGACGGCGCCATGTCGGCCGGCATGGCCTACGAGGCGATGAACAACGCCGGCGCCATGAACTCCAAGCTCATCGTCATCCTCAACGACAACGACATGAGCATCGCGCCGCCGGTGGGGGCCATGTCGGCCTATCTGTCCAAGGTGCTGTCGTCCAAGCCGTGGCTGTCGGCGCGCAACATCGCCAAGGAAATGGCCGCCCGCTTCCCCGGCCCGCTGGAACGCGCCGCCAAGCGGGCGGAGGAATACGCCCGCGGCCTGATGACCGGCGGCACCCTGTTCGAGGAACTGGGCTTCTACTACGTCGGCCCCATCGACGGCCACAAGATGGACCATCTGGTGCCGGTGCTGAAGAACGTGCGCGACACCAACCACACCGGCCCGGTGCTGATCCACGTCGTCACCCAGAAGGGCCGCGGCTATCCGCCCGCCGAGGCGGCGGCCGACAAGTACCACGGGGTGTCGAAATTCGACGTGGTGACCGGCGCCCAGGCGGCGTCCAAACCCAATGCGCCGAGCTATACCAGCGTCTTCGCCAAGGCCCTGGTGGCGGAGGCGCGGCGCGATGAGCGGGTGGTCGCCATCACCGCCGCCATGCCGGGCGGCACCGGCCTCGACGTGTTCGGCGACGAGTTCCCCGGCCGCACCTTCGACGTCGGCATCGCCGAGCAGCACGCCGTCACCTTCGCCGCCGGCCTGGCGTGCGAGGGCTTCAAGCCGTTCTGCGCCATCTATTCGACCTTCCTGCAACGGGCCTTCGATCAGGTGGTCCACGACGTGGCGATCCAGAACCTGCCGGTGCGCTTTGCCATAGACCGCGCCGGCTTCGTCGGCGCCGACGGGGCGACCCACCAGGGCGTGTTCGACATCGCCTATCTGAGCTGTCTGCCCAACATGGTGGTCATGTGTCCGTCCGACGAGGCGGAACTGACCCATGCCGTCGCCACCGCCGCCGCCCATGGCGACGGGCCGTTCGCCTTCCGCTATCCGCGCGGCGAGGGGGTCGGCGCCGCCCTGCCGGAGGTCGGCGAGCCGGTGCCGGTGGGCAAGGGGCGGGTGGTGCGCGAGGGCACCTCGGTCGCCCTGCTGTCCCTCGGCCCGCGCCTCGCCCATTGCCTGAAGGCGGCGGAAGACCTGGCGGCGCGCGGCCTGTCCGCCACCGTCGCCGACATGCGCTTCGCCAAGCCCATCGACACCGATCTGGTCCGCCGGCTGGCCGCCAGCCACGAGGTGCTGATCACCGTCGAGGAAGGCTCGCGCGGTGGCTTCGGCGCTCATGTGTTGCAGTTCCTGGCCGACGAGGGCTTGCTGGACCATGGCCTCAAGGTCCGCACCCTGGCCATTCCCGACCACTTCTTCGAGCACGACAAGCCGGAAACCCAGTACGCCCAGGCCCACCTGACCGACGCCGACGTGGTGGCGACGGCGCTGAAGGCGCTGGGGCGCGGTAGCGAAGGCGCGGTGCGGGCATAGGGCCGTGACCGAGCGCACCGGAATGGCGGCAAAGCCGGAGAAGGTGGAGAAGCTCCGCCTCGACCAACTGTTGGTCGATCGCGGGCTGGTGGACAGCCGCAGCCGCGCCCAGGCGCTGGTGATGGCCGGGCTGGTCTATTCCGGCGAGCGCAAGCTCGACAAGGCGGGCGTCAAGGTGGCGGCCGACATCGCCCTGGAGGTGCGCGGCCAGGATCACCCCTGGGTGTCGCGCGGCGGCCTGAAGCTGGAGAAGGGGCTGGTGGAGTTCGGCTGCGACCCGGCTGGCTTCGTCTGCATCGACGTCGGCGCCTCCACCGGCGGCTTCACCGACGTGCTGCTGACCAAGGGGGCCGCCAAGGTTTATGCCGTAGACGTCGGCTACGGCCAACTCGCCCACAAGCTGCGGGTGGATGGTCGGGTGGTGGTGATGGAACGCACCAACGCCCGCCACCTGACCGCCACCGACATCCCCGACGCCGTCGACATGGTGGTCTGCGACGCCAGCTTCATCGGCCTGCGCACGGTGCTGCCGGCGGCGCTGGCGCTGGTGAAGCCGGGGGGCTGGCTGATCGCCCTCATCAAGCCGCAGTTCGAGGTCGGCAAGGAACGGGTCGGCAAGGGTGGCGTGGTGCGCGACCCCGCCCTGCACGCCGAGGTCTGCGCCACCATCGGCGACTGGCTGGCCGGGCTGGACGGCTGGCAGGTGCTCGGCATCACCGAAAGCCCGATCAAGGGGCCGGAGGGCAACGTCGAGTTCCTCATCGCCGGCCGCAGACTGGCGGCGGGCGCCTGACCACCCCAATCTTGTACTCTGCCTTCAGGTGTCGGGCACAGACGGGATAAGCCGCCCGGCGCGACAAGGCGGCACTGCGGCGAGGCGGCCTGGGTACGCTAACCCCGGCGGTTTCGCGGGCGTTATCCACGGGAGGGAAGGGGCGCCGGAAGCCTGACACGGCGCCGGCACGCGGATCGTCGGCGACGAGGAACCCCATGGTCGAAACAGCCATCACGGACTCCGGGCCCACCGCGTGGGATCGCCGTATCGTGCGGACGGTTGCTGCGGGGCCTTATGTGGTGCGGATCTACGACATGCCGTCGGAGCAGCTGCAACTGGTGACCTTCGAGTGCCTGCTCCACCCGCGCTGGCGCAAGTGGAAGGTCAGCCGCGACGACGCCTTCATCGCCGAGACCTTCTGGCGCTGGA
>JAEWWF010000188.1 GCA_023396465.1 Pseudomonadota bacterium | reverse complement strand
ACCACGAACCACAGGTTCCAGGCATGGTCGCGGCGGTAGTTGTGGTTGACCTCGGAAAAGCCGGAGACCAGCGCTGCCACCGCCTCCAGCCGCTCCTCCGGCACCCGCATGGCGGCCAGACAGGCGGCGCCGACGGTGCCGGGCTTGTAGACGGCGCCGATGCGCGACAACAGGCCGCCATCCTTCATGGCGCGGAAGGCTTCGATCACCTCCCGCTCCGTGCAGCCGAGGCGGCGGCCGAGGTCGGCATAGGGACGCGCGGTCAGCGGGAAGTCGCGCTGGGCGAGGTTGAGCAGGCGGGTTTCAAAGTCGGATGCGCGCGGCATGATCTACAATCCGATCCGGTGGGCGCGGCTGGTGAAGAAGATGCCCGACGGCTTATCGGCCGGCAGCACCGCCAGCGTCTCGCGGCTTTCGGTGTCGATGACGTGGACCTCGTCGCGGTCGCGCACCGACAGCCACACGCGGTCGCCGCGCGGGGTAAACTCCATGTGCAGCACGCCGGGGCCGGGGGTGAGGGTATCGGCCACCGCCAGGGCCTCGGTGTCGATCACCTGCACGGTGCCGTTGTCGGGAAGCGCGAAGTTGACCCACACATGCCGCCCGCCCGGTCGTGCCATGACGAACACCGGCTGGCCGTGAACGGGGATTTCCGCCACCTGCCGCCAGGTCGCCAGGTCCACCACCAGCACCGAATGGCGGCCGATCGCCGGCAGCCATGCCTTGCCGGCAGCCACCGCCCAGCCTTCCAGGTGCGGCATCTTGTAGACCGGCAGCGGCTCCGCCCCGCGGCCGTAGCCGTCGAGCACCCGCCGCACGCCGCGGTCCGGATACCACAGGTCGAGCATGGCGAGGCCGTCCTCGCCGAACAGGCCGGCGATGTACCAGCGGCCGTCCTCCGACACCAGGGCGTCGTAAGGCTGGCGGCCGATGCCGGTGAACTGGGTCAGCACCGGCGCGCGCGGGTCGGCGGAGAAGTCGGCGATCCAGATTTCGTCGGTGTCGTAGAGGCTGAAGACGAACCGGTTGCCCGGCGCGTCCTCCAGCCCCACCACCTTGGACCGCTTGCCATCGCCGATGGCGGTGGCGGGAATGTCGGCCAGAAGCTCCAATGTGTCGGCGTCGAACACCTTGACGCCGCCGGGCTCGTAATTGGCGACGGCGACCAGCCGGCCGTCCTCCGAGATGGCGCCGCCGATGGAATTGCCCGACTGCACCACGCGGCGGTCGATGGTGCCGGTCAGCATGTCCACCTTGGTCAGCCCGCCATCGCGGCCGAAGACATAGGCGAAGCGTTCGCTCGGGCCATAGACGACGGAGGCGTGCGACAGGTCGCCCAAGCCCTCGACGGTGGCGAGTCGGCTGCTCTGAAGGCGATCGACCACCGCCACCTGACCGATGGCGCGCTCGATCACCAGCCCGAGATTGCCGGTGCCGCGCACCTCGGCGGTCTGGCTACAGGCACCAAGAACCAGGGCGGCGGCGGAGGCGAGGATGAGGGTGCGAAAGCTCATTGAACATCTCCCTGCCGCAGCATCTCGACCAGGACCGAGACCTCGGCATCGCTCAGAAGCGGCGCCCACGGCGGCATCGGGGTGCCGGGCACGCCATGGCGGATGGTCAGCGCCAGGTCATCGTCGCTGCGCCCGGCCAGCGCCTCGGGGGTGAGCGGCGAGCCCAGGCCGCCCTTGCGGGTCAGGCCGTGGCAGGAGCCGCAATCCTGCTCCAGCAGCACGCGCAGTTCGGCCTCGCGGGCCGGGCTGAGGGGGTCGGAGGATGCCGCGGCCGGCGCCGCCGTCGCCAGCGCCAGAAGGACGGTCGCGGCCAGCACCTCACGCATGGGCGGCGACAGCCATGGGCCGGTGCGGCCACGACGGCGCCGCGACGACCTGCTCCACTGCCGGCACCTCCGCCAAGGCGGCGACGCGACCGATCACCAGCAGGGTCGGCGGCCGGAAGGCGGCCTGCACCAGCGCCTCGGGTGCTGCTTCCAGATGGGTGAGCAGGCGGCGTTCCTGCGCCGTGGTGCCGTTCTGCACCGCCAGCACCGGCGTTTCCGCCGGCAGTCCGTGGGCGATGAGCTGGCGGCTGATCTGCGGCAGGGTGGCGAGGCCCATGTAGACCACCAGCGTGGTGTCAGGGTCGGCGAGGCTCGCCCAATTGAGATCGAGCGGCGCGTCGCCCTTGGCATGGCCGGTGACGAAGCGCACGCCCGTCGCCAGCCCCCGGTGGGTGAGCGGCACGCCGCAAGCGGCGCCGCAGGCGGCGGCGGAGGTGATGCCCGGCACCACATGCACCGGCACGCCGTGGGCGGTCAGGTGCTCCGCCTCTTCGCCACCGCGGCCGAACACGAATGGGTCGCCGCCCTTCAGCCGCACCACCGTGCGGTGGCGACGGGCAAGGCCGAGCAGGATGTCGTTGATACGATCCTGGGTACAGTGGTGGCAGCCGCTTTCCTTGCCGACGAACACCTGCGTCGCCGTCGGCGGCACCAGGGCCATCACCGCGTCCGACACCAGCCGGTCATAGGCCACCGCTTCGGCGGAAGCGATCAGCCGCGCCGCCTTGAGCGTCAGCAGATCCGGGTCTCCCGGCCCGGCGCCGACCAGATGGACGCTTCCCAATGCCGTCATGGCGCCACTCCTCCCTTCGCGGAATACCCGCACGATTGCTGCGACCAAGGATGCGGAGGGGGCGGCGGAGCGGCTTTGACTTTGGTCAACATTAAACAGGCGGCGAGCCCCCCTCCTTCTTGTGCGCCGCAATAACGGGGGAGATGGAGCGCCACGCGATCTTGGATGGGCATGAAAATTGGAAGCATTTGTGAAATGTACAGAGCAAAATGACTTGCGTTAAATCCACATGCATTTAGAGGATAATTTTCCACCCTTGATGAAAGTCAAGGGGCGGTGCCCCCACCCCGAGGAAGGTTTAATCCGCCGCAGCAGGAATAGGACTTGCGGCCACACTGTCTTCGTCTCGGAGGGGACCAAAGATGAGAACGTACCTTGCTTCCACCGCGGCCGCGGCCACTCTGGCCGCGCTGCTCTCGCTTGGCGGCGGCGCCGCGGCGCTGGCGGCGGAGCCTACCCTGACCAAGGAAGAATTCGAGCATTCCAAGCTGGTTTACTTCCAGCGTTGCGCCGGCTGCCATGGCGTGCTCCGCATGGGCGCCACCGGCAAGCCGCTGCTGCCGGAAGCCATGCAGAAGCTCGGTCAGCAGCGCATCGAGCGCATCCTGACGCTCGGCACCGAAGGCGGCATGAACAACTTCGACAACGAACTGTCGAAGGACGAAATCCGCATGGTGTCGACCTACGTCCAGATGGAGCCGCCGGTCCCGCCGGAAATGTCCCTGGATGACATGAAGAAGACCCGCAAGGTTCTGGTCGAGCCCAAGGACTACCCGACCAAGCCGCAGCACACGCTCAACTGGGAAAACTTCGTGCTCGTCATCCTGCGTGACGAGGGCAAGGTCGGCATCATCGACGGCGACACCAAGGAAGTGGTGGCCAAGGTGGATACCGGTTACGCGGTCCACGTCATGAAGGAAACCAGTGACGGCCGGTTCTGGTACACCATGGGCCGCGACGGCAAGATGACCAAGATCGACCTGTGGATGAACCCGCCGCAGGTGGTCGCCGAAGTCCAGGTCGCCTATGACGCCCGCGACGTCGCCGTGTCCCACTACGGCGAGTGGAAGGACAAGTATATCATCGGCGGGTCGTACTGGCCGCCGCACTTCGCCATCGTCGATGCCGAAACCATGGAGCCGCTGAAGGTCGTCTCCACCCGCGGCGTCGATGTCGACGGCAACTATGTGAACGAAGCGCGCGTCGCCGCCCTCTACAACACGCCGCTGGCGCCGACCTGGATCGTCGCGGTGAAGGAACTGGGCCAGCTGTGGCAGGTCGACTACTCCGACCTCGACAACCTGCGCATCGAGAAGGTGGACAACGCCAAGTTCCTGCACGACGGCTTCTTCACCGCCGACCACCGCTACTTCCAGATCGCGGCCAACGCCTCCAACACCATGGTGTTCCTGGATACGGTCGAGCGCGAGTTGGCCGGCATGCTGGAAACCGGAAAGATGCCGCACCCTGGTCCGGGCGCCAACTGGATCGACCCGAAGTGCGGCCCGGTGGCGGGCACCGTCCACCTGGGTGAGGGCAAGCTCGCGGTGTGGGGCAACGACCCGGCCAAGCACCCCGATCAGGCGTGGAAGATGTGCTACACCGCGACCACCGACGGTCCCGGCCTGTTCCTGCGTACTCATCCCAACTCGCAGCACGTCTGGATGGACCAGACCATGCACCCCGAGCCCGAAATCGCCCAGAGCGTGAAGGTGCTGTCGAAGGAAACCCGCGAAATCGTCAAGACCCTGCGGGTGACCGAGCATCCGGGCGCCGTCGCCACCCACATCGAGTTCAACAAGAACGGCGATGAGGCGTGGGTGTCGGTGTGGGCCAAGGCCGCCGGCGACCGCGCCAAGGGCGAAATCGTCGTCTACGACGACAAGACCCTGGAAGAGAAGGCCCGCATCAAGGGGCTGGAGACGCCGACCGGCAAGTTCAACGTCTACAACCGCATGAAGCACGTGACCTGAACCGAGCGGACGGCAAGGCAGGCGCCACGGCGCCTGCCTCTGCCCGCCGCCGGTCCTCCGTATCCACGGTCATTGTGAAGGTAGAGAGACCATGCCCAAGGAGCCGCTCTTCAAACGGATCGGACGCCTGAAAATACTCGGGGCTTCGATTGTGGGCGCTGCCGTGCTCTTCGTCGGCGGTATCGTGTTCTGGGGCGGCTTCAACACCGCCATGGAAGCGACCAACCAGATGGAATTCTGCATCTCGTGTCACGAGATGAAGGACAACGTCTACGCCGAATACAAGGAAACCATTCATTTCACCAACCGGACCGGGGTGCAGGCCACCTGTCCGGACTGTCACGTTCCCGACCCCTGGATCCATAAGATGATCCGCAAGGTGCAGGCTTCGCGCGAGCTGTGGCACTGGGCCTGGGGCGACGTCGACACGCCCGAGAAGTTCGACGCCAAGCGCCTGGAACTGGCGAAGCGCGTGTGGGCCAGCATGGAGTCCAACGACTCCCGCGAGTGCCGCAACTGCCACAGCTTCACCTCCATGGACACCGAGAAGCAGAAGACCCGCGCTTCGCGCATGCATGAACGGGCGCAGCAGGACGGTCAGACCTGCATCGACTGCCACAAGGGAATCGCCCACAAGCCGGTCCACCAGTTGCTGGAGGACGAAGACGCCCCGGCCTCGGCCGCGGTGACGCCGGCTGTCGCCACCCCTGCCATGCCGCCCCCGGCCGTGCAGCAGGCGGCGGCGACCTCCACTCCTGCGTCCACCCCCGCTCCCGCTGCCGCCCCTGCACCGGCGGCCGAAACGCCGGCTGCCGCTCCGACGGCCGCTCCCGCTGCCTCCGGTGGTGGATCGGCGAGCGGCATCGACTGGGCGGCGGCGCCGGAGACCAAAGTAACCCTGTTCTACCCCGGCACCACCTCGTTCGAGTGGATCCAGCAGGGCAGCGACCATGGCGGCGCACGCGCCTTCAAGGCCGGCGACAACTGCTCGTTCTGCCATGAAGGCGAACAGGCCGACATGGGTGCCAAGATGGTCAGCGGCGCCAAGGCGGAGCCGACGCCCATCCCCGGCAAGCCGGCCTTCGTGCCGCTGACGGTGAAGGCGGCCTTCGATGCCGATGCGCTGTACATGCGCTTCAGCTGGCCGGAAACGCCGCACAGCCCCATCCCCTTCGCCGAAGGCGGCATGATGGACCCGGAGAACCCGGTCAAGCTGGCGGTGATGCTGGATGCCGGTAACGTGGAATTCGCCGGGCAATCGGCCTGCTGGTCGTCCTGTCACCATGACGCCCGCACCATGCCCGACGCGCCCGCCGATGCCTCGGCGGTGGCTGGGCGGCTCGATGTCTCCCACGGCGTGACCAAGTACCTGCCGGCCACCCGTTCGGAAATCGAGATCCGCGGCGCCGACGGCAAGCCGCGCGGCGGCTGGGACAAGCTGAAAGACGAAGGCGAGATCGCCGCCATGCTCGACCAGGGCGTCTTCCTCGACCTGTGGCGCTACAAGGGCGGCACCGGCGAGGCGGAAAACTCCTACGTGCTGGCGGAGCGCGTCATCACCGACGCCAACGGCCTGTCGTTCGAGGGCGGCCTGGAGGGAGGCGTGTGGACCGTCACCATGACCCGCAAGCTGAACACCGGCAATCCGGGTGACGTGGTCCTGGAACCGGGCAAGACCTATACCCTCGGTTTCGCCCTGCACGACGACCACACCAACGGCCGCTTCCACCACGTCTCCATCGACTACCGGCTCGCGCTGGGTGCCGAGGGAGCCGAGATCACGGCCATCCAGAAGTAAAAGTCACTGGGGCGGTGCGCGGCCTGGCCGGCGCATCGCCCCTCCCCTGTCACCGGGAGAGGCACCATGAAGACCACCCTTCGTCGCACCGTCGCCGCCATCCTGGCGGTCGCCGCCGTGCCCTTCCTCACCCTTGCCGCCCCTGCCCCCGCCTTCGCCGCCGAACGTCAGCCCATCCAGGGCCTGCTCGGCGCCGACTTCGGCATGGACCTGCAAAGCGTCCGCACCGCCGTCGAGGCCGGCGGCCTCACCCGTATCAGCGCCCAGGCGGAAGACGGCGACACGCTGCTGTCCGGCGTGCTGGAAGCCGACGGCATTGCCCGCACGGTGTTGTTCGTCTTCCCCGCCAACCGCGACCGGCTGGCGCTGATCATCGAATTCCACGACGACACCACCCGCGCCCTGGCACTGGAGGAAGCCCTCACCGCCCGCTACGGCGCCCCCATCGACGAGGACGGCACCAAGGTCATGCGCGAGCAGCTCGGCGACCAGTTGCCAGAAGGCTTGGAGGACCTGCGGGTATGGGCCGACAAGGTCAACGGCGCCGACCGCTTGGCCCGCCTGATGACCTTCCCCAACTATGTTGCGGTCGAGTACATCGACAGCACCCTGCTCAACGCCCTCAACTGACGGCGGCGGCAGGGATACGAGACGGCGCCGACGAGCCTCCCCGCCGGCGCCGTTTCCCTGTCCGGGCGCTGCCGTCCGCTACTCGACGAGGACGCTGCCGGCCATGCCTTCCTTCTCCCAGTGC
>JAEWWF010000129.1 GCA_023396465.1 Pseudomonadota bacterium | reverse complement strand
CTCGGGCGCGCAGGTCGGGGCGGATCAGAGGTCTTCGGGCGCCAGCGTCACCGACAGGCCGCTCAGCTCCGGGCGGAACAGGATCTGGCAGGACAGGCGCGAGGCCGGCTCCACCGAGGGCGTGGTGTCGAGCATCTCGATCTCCTCGTCGGTCGGCGGGTGCAGCAGGTCCTGCCAGTCGGCATCGACGTAGACGTGGCAGGTGGCGCAGGCGCAGGCGCCGCCGCATTCCGCCTTGATGGGCAGGCCGTGGTCGCGGATGATTTCCATCACCCGCCAGCCTTCCAGCGCGTCGAGGACGTGGGTGTCGCCGGCGCGATCGGTCACCTGGATCTTCATGCCACGTTCAGCCGCTTCTGTAGGGTGGTGGAGGAGGTGGTGTATTGGAACCGCAGGCGTTCCTCGGGCCGCGCGTAGCGGAAGGCCTTCTGCGATGCCAGCGCCGCCTCGTGGAAGCCCGACAGGATGAGCTTCAGCTTGCCGGAGTAGGTGTTGATGTCGCCGATGGCGAAAATGCCGGGGCGGCTGGTTTCGTAGGCCTCGGTGTCGACAGGGATCAGGTTCTCGTTCAGGTTGAGGCCGAAGTCGGCGATGGGACCGAGCTTCATGGTCAGGCCGTAGAACGGCAGCAGGGCGTCGGCCGGCACCACGAAGGAGCCCTGCGCCGCGTTCTCCAGCCGCACGCCGGTCAGCTGCCCGTCGGCGCCTTCCAGGCCCGCCAGCTTGGCGATGTGCAGGCCGATCTCGCCGGCCGCCACGGCGTCGCGCAGGGCGGAGACGCTGTGCGGCTGGGCGCGGAAGCCGTCGCGGTGGTGGACCAGGGTCACCGACTTCGCCTCGGTGCGCAGCGCCAGCGCCCAGTCGAGCGCGCTGTCGCCGCCGCCGGCGATGACCAGATCCTTGCCGGCGAAGGTCTCGCGCTTGCGCACCGCATAGAACACCGACGACCCCTCGAAGCCCTCGATGCCTGGCAGCGGCGGGCGCTTGGGCGTGAAGCTGCCGCCGCCGGCGGCGATGAAGACCACCGGCGCGGCGAGCTTGACGCCACCGTCCGTCTCCACCAGCCAACGGCCGTCGTCCAGCCGCGTCAGGCCCTCGACCATCTGCTGGTGATGGAAGGTCGGCGCGAAGGGCTCGATCTGCTCCAGCAGGCGGTTCACCAGGTCCTGGCCGGTGATGACGGGCCACGCCGGGATGTCGTAGATGGGCTTTTCCGGGTACAGCTCGGCGCACTGGCCGCCCGGCTTGTCGAGCACGTCGATGACGTGGCAGCGCAGGTCCAGCAAGCCCAGTTCGAACACCGCGAACAGGCCGACCGGGCCGGCGCCGATGATGACCACGTCGGTCTCGACGGCATCGTGCGGGGCGGGGGGAAGGGCGTGAGTCACGGGTCTGTCTCCTTGTGCTTTTCCGCGGCAGTGGCCGCGCCGCGCGGTCGCGCCGTCCAAGTCTCGATGAGTCAAGCTCATCGGGACTTGGTGTTACTCGGCGGCGGCGGGGGCGGCCTCGGCGGCGGCCTTCAGGCGGTCGAGCCCGACGCGCAGGGCGAAGTCGCCGAAGCCCTCGCGGCCCTGGCGCTCGGCGGCCCACAGGCCGAACAGGCGGCCGAGGGTGGGCGGCACGGCGTCCTGCGGCACGCGCTCCAGCAGCTTGTCGTTGAGGCGGGTGCCCTCGACGGCGCCGCCGACGTAGATGGCGTAATGGCCGGGGGTGCGGCCGACGAGGCCGATTTCCGCCGTCGACGGACGGGCGCAGCCGTTGGGGCAGCCGGTGATGCGAAGGCTCAGGCGCTCGCCGCCGAGGCCGCGGCTCTCCAGTTCGCCATGGATGGCGGCGACGAAGGGGTCGCGCACCCGCTCCGCTTCCGCCAGCGCCAGGCCGCAGGTGGGCAGGGCGGGGCAGGCCAGCGTGGTGAGGGCGAGCGGCGGCAGGTCTTCCGCCAGGGCGACACCGTGGTTGCGCAGCAGCGCCTCGACGCGCGGGCGGTCGGCGTCGGCGATGTTGGACAGCAGGATGTCCTGCTCCGGCGTCAGCACCGGGTCGACGGCGAACTGGGCCACCACCTCGCGCAGGGCGGTGCGCAGGCGGACCGTCTCGGTGTCCTTGATGCGACCGCTGGAGACGGGCAGGCCGAGGTACCAGCGGCCGTCGCCCTGCGGATGCCAGCCCATGTGGTCGGGCACCTGGAAGACGGGCGTCGGGCGGGCGTCTTCCAGCGGGGCGCCGTAGAAGCGCTCCAGTTCCACCTTCACCCAGGCGGCGCCCTTGTCCGCCACCACGTACTTGAGGCGGGCGCGCTTGCGGTCGGCGCGGTTGCCGTGCTCGCGGTGGACGGCAATGACCGCCTCGATGCCGCGGATCAGGTCGTCGGGGCCGACGAAGGCGATGGGCGTGGCGAGGCGCGGGAACGTGTCGGCCCGGTTGTGGGTCTGGCCGAGCCCGCCGCCGAGGGCGAGGTTGTAGCCCTGCAACGCATCGCCGTCGAACAGGGCAATGATGGCGAGGTCGTTGGTCAGCACGTCGATGCTGTTGTCGGCCGGCGTCGCGAGGCCGATCTTGAACTTGCGCGGCAGGTAGGTGCGGCCGTAGACGGCGTCCTCTTCCTCCGCCCCGTCCTGATCCGGCGGCAGCGGCTCGCCGTCGAGCCAGATTTCGTGATAGGCGCGCGACGTCCAGCCGAAGCGGGCGGAGATGGCCTTGGCGTCGGCCTCCAGCCGGCGGTGGACCGCATCGGCGATGGGGGCGGGGTGGGTGACGACGTTGCGCACCACATCGCCGCAGGCGCCGAGCGTGGTCAGCAGGGCGTCGTTGATGCCGCGCACGGTTGCCTTCAGGTCGCCCTTGACGATGCCGTGGAACTGGATGCCCTGCCGCGTGGTGATGCGCAGTGAACCGTCGGCGTAAGGGTCCGCCAGCGCGTCGAGCGCCAGATACTGCGCCGCCGTCAGCCGGCCGCCCGGGATCTTGGCGCGGACCATCAGCTGGTATTCCTTGCTTAGGCCCTGCTGCTTGCGGGCCGTCGCGGTGTCGCGGTCGAAGCCCTGGTAGGAACCGTGGAACTTCAGCAGCTGGTAGGCTTCCTCGCTGAAGGGCGTCGCCGGGTCGGCCAGTTCGGCGGCAAGGCTGCCGCGCAGGCCCCGGCTGTCGGCCTTCATGGCCTCGACGGCGGACAGTTTGGTGCGTTCCTGGGCCATGGAGCCTCCTTCGCGCAGGCAAAGTTCGAGTGTTCGCGCCTTTGAGGGGCGCGGTGGGTCGCGGACAGTCGTCGGTCAGACCGAAAGCACAGAAAAACCGCCGCAGCTTGCAGCCGGGCGGTCTGGACCCGTCGCTTTAGCTGCATTTGTAACGCGCCCGCAAGCTGATGCTCAAATCGGCGCCGTTCCCCTTAACTACGATGAGCCGAGGGGGAAGTCAACAGACATAAACAACAAAAATATGTGGTTAAATAAATAATCTACACAGTCATGGTGTTTTATGCGCGAGGGGGAGGCGGTTGCGGGCCAATCCGGCGAAGAACATGTCGATCATCGCCGGGCCTTCACAGTGCAGTTGCAGCGGTCCACCGCAGCGCAGGGCCAGCATGTGGATACCGATGACGAAGGCATGCACGGCGTTGGCGGCAAGGGCAGGATCGACCTCCGGCGGCAATTCTCCATTGGCCTGGCAGCGTTCCAGCACGCGCTGGATATCGGCCACCAGACGCTGCCCCTTGGCCTCGAAGTGATCCTGCACCGGCTGCATTTCACCCACCAGTTCGGTGCCTTGGATCAGGATGGTGAAGACCCGCTGCCGCTGGGTGTCCTCGGCCAGTTCCTCGAACACGCGGCGGAACACCTGCCGGGTGCGGTCGAGCAGGTCGCGCTTGCCGGCATCGGCCTCGGCGATTTCTGCCAGCAGGTGGTCGATGGGCGACTCGACACGCTGGATCAGCGCCGTCAGAACGTCCGCCTTGTTGCGGAAATGCCAGTAAAGCGCCCCGCGCGTCACCCCGGCGGCTCGGGAAATCTCGTCCAGCGTCGTGCGGGCGACTCCCTTCTCGAAGAAAATCATCTCCGCCGCATCCAGGATCGCTTCCCGCGTCTGTTCGGCTTCTGCCTTGGTTTTTCGCGCCATTGGTCGTTCCGCCTTGGCCATTCCACTCCGCAGAAAGGGATATAGCGCCGGCCGCCCAGGCTGTCGAGCCTCTTTACAAACATCCATGTATGTATATAAATGCCGCCATGAGAGTCTCTTGCGATGAAGGACCAAATTCATGGGGCATGACCGTGGAATGAAGACGCGGTTGTCGCGTCTGGCCGGGGTGATGACGATGGTGGCCGCCTTGGCGGCCTGCGACGATGGCAGCGCTGGCGGCGCCCAGGCGGCTGCCCAGGCGGCGCCGCCGCCGCCGGTGACCGTGCAGCAAATCACGATGACCGATGTTCCGCTCACCCGCGAATACGCCGGTCGCACCCAGGGCGCCCGCGAGGTTCAGGTGCGGGCGCGGGTGTCGGGCATCCTGCTGGAGCGCACTTATGTGGAAGGGCAGGCGGTGGCCCAGGGCGACCTGCTGTTCCGCATCGACCCGCAGCCGTTCCAGGTGCGCCTGAACGCCGCCGAGGCCGGCTTGCAGCAGGCTCGTGCCAGCCTTCGGCAAGCGGAACGCAACTGGGCCCGCGTCGCTGAGTTGTGGGAGTCGCGCACCATCAGCGCCCGTACCCGCGATGACGCCCAGGCGGAAATGGAACTGGCCCGCGCCGCCGTCGCCGCCGCCGAGGCGGAGGTGGATTCTGCCCGCATCGACCTGAGTTACACCACGGTCGAGGCACCGATTTCCGGCGTCACCAGCCTTGAAGACCTGCCGGAGGGCAGTCTGGTCGGCACCGGCGCCGACAACGGCTTGCTGACCACCATCACCCAGCTTGATCCCATCCATGTGGTCTTCGCCATGCCGGAGGCGGAACGCATGCGTGAACGTGGCCTCCTGGAAAGCGGTCGCGCCAGCCAGGAAGGTGAGAACGGCCGCGTGGCGGTTGAGATCGTGCTCGGTGACGGCAGCGTGCATCCCCAGGAAGGATGGGTCGACTTCACCGCCAGCGGCGTCGATCCGCTGACCGGTACCATCCGCGCCCGTGCCATCGTTCCCAACGGCGACCACCGCCTGCTGCCAGGTCAGTTCGTCCGGGTGCGGGCCAAGGGGCTGGTGCAGACGGGCGTCGCCGTCATCCCCGACAAGGCGCTGATGCAGGGTCCGCAGGGGCCGTTTGTGTACGTGGTGGACGGCGAGGGCAAGGCACAGCCGCGTCCGATCACCGCCGGGGCGCTGGTCGATGGCGGCCGGGTCATCGAAACCGGTCTCGCCGAGGGCGACCGCGTCATCACCGAAGGCGTCATCAAGGTGCGGCCGGGCTCTCCGGTGCAGGCCGTGTCCGGTACGGCGGCCGCCGACCCTGGTGCCGAGGCCGATGACCAGCAGGAGGCGCGGCGATGATCGCACGCTTCTTCATCGACCGTCCCGTCTTCGCGACGGTGCTGTCGATCATCATCGTCATCGCTGGTCTGGCCGCCATGCGCGGCTTGCCGATCGAGCAGTACCCACAGCTTGTCCCGCCCGAGGTCAACGTCAGCGCCACCTATCCCGGTGCCAGCGCCGAGGTGATCGCCGAGACGGTGGCGGCGCCGCTGGAACAGCAGATCAACGGCGTCGACAACATGATCTACATGCAGTCGTCGAACTCCGACGCCGGCAGCATGTCGCTGACGGTGACCTTCGAGGTCGGCACCGACCCCGATCAGGCCACCATCGACGTCAACAACCGCGTGCAGGCGGCGCTCGCCACCCTGCCGGAGGAAGTGCGGCGCCAGGGCGTGCAGGTGACCAAGCGCTCAAGCTCGATCCTCCAGGTGATCACCATGCAGTCGCCGGACGGGGCCCACGATCCGGTGTTCGTGTCCAACTATGCTCTGCTCAACGTGCTGGACGAACTGAAGCGTACCTCCGGCGTCGGCGATGCCTCGCTGTTCGGTGCCAAGGACTATTCCATGCGCATCTGGCTGCGGCCGGACAAGCTGGCCCAGTACGACCTGACCCCCGCCGACGTGGCGGCGGCGGTGCGCGAACAGAATGCCCAGTTCGCCGCCGGCAAGTTCGGGCAGGAACCCATCGCCGACGCCCACGCCTTCACCTACAGCGTCCGCACCCAGGGCCGGCTGGCGGAGGCGGAGGAATTCGCCGACATCATCCTGCGCTCCGACTCCTCCGGCGCCGCCCTGCGGCTCGGCGACGTGGCGCGCATCGAACTGGGCGCCCAGGATTACTCCTTCACCGCCACCTATAACGGCGGCTCCGCCATCGCCATGGGCATCTACCTGCAACCGGGGGCCAATGCCTTGCAGACGGCGGAGGCGGTGAAGGCGACCATGGAACGGGTGGCGCAGCGCTTCCCCGACGGGTTGGAGTACGCCGTGCCGTTCGACACCACCCGCTTCGTGCAGGTCTCCATCGACGAGGTCATCATGACCTTCATCGAGGCGCTGATCCTGGTGGTGCTGGTGGTCTTCGTGTTCCTGCAAAACCTGCGCGCCACCATCATTCCGCTGTTGGCGGTGCCGGTGTCAATCATCGGCACCTTCGCCGGCCTTTACCTGATGGGCTTCTCCATCAACCTGCTGACGCTGTTCGCCATGGTGCTGGCCATCGGCATCGTGGTCGACGACGCCATCGTGGTGCTGGAAAACGTCGAGCGCGTCATGACGACGGAGAAGAAAAGCCCGCGCGACGCCGCCATCCAGGCCATGCAGGAAGTGACCGGGCCGGTCATCGCCATCGTGCTGGTGCTGTGCGCGGTGTTCATTCCGGTGGCCTTCCTCGGCGGCCTCACCGGCGTCATGTACAAGCAGTTCGCCATCACCATCGCCGTGTCGGTCGCCATCTCGGGCATCGTCGCCCTGACCCTGACGCCCGCCCTTTGCGCCCTGATGCTGAAGCCCGGCCATCACGAGCCGGCGGCGCCGTTCCGCTGGTTCAACGCCGCCTTCGACCGCGCCACCAGCGGCTATCTGGCCGGGGTGCGGCTGTTCCTGAAGCGGGCCGGGCTTGGCCTCATGCTGTGCCTCGCCATGCTGGGCGCCACCTGGCACCTGTTCGACCGCATCCCCGGCACCCTGGTCCCGGAGGAAGACCAGGGCGTGCTGTTCTCCATCGCCATGCTGCCGCCGGCCTCGTCGCTCAGCCGCACCGAGGCGGAGATGACCAAGCTGACCGACATGCTGCTGGCGCAGGAAACGGTGGACTCGGTGGTCACCTTCGCCGGTTTCGATCTGCTGTCCAGCTCGCAGAAGACCAGCGCCGGCGTCAGCTTCGTGTCGCTGAAGGATTGGTCGGAGCGCACCGAACCCACCGAGGACGCCCGCGTTCTAGCCGGCATCCTGACCGGACAGGCGGCGATGACCTCGCAGGAGGCATTGGCCTTCATGATCAACCCGCCGCCCATCATGGGCATGAGCACCACCGGTGGTTTCGAGGTCTATTTGCAGAACCGGGCCGGCGACGATGCGGCGGGTCTGGCCGAGGTCACCAATCGTCTGGTCGCCGCCGCCAGCCAGCGGCCGGAACTGGCGGGCATGCGCACCACCTTCAACACGGCGGTGCCGCAGTACTACGTCGATCTCGACCGCGCCAAGGCAAAGGCCCTGGGGGTGCCCATCGACAGTGTGTTCGCGACCATGCAGAGCACCTTCGGGTCACTTTATGTGAACGACTTCACACTTTACGGCCGCACCTTCCGCGTCAGTCTGCAATCGGAGGCCGATTTCCGCGCCAAGCCGGAAGACCTGCGGCATGTCTTCGTCCGCTCCGACGGCGGCGAGATGATCCCGCTTGACGCCCTGGTGACGGTCAAGCGGGTGAGTGGTCCCGACCTGATGGAGCGCTACAACGTCTTCCCGGCCGCCAAGATTTCCGGCGATCCGGCGCCGGGTGTCAGTTCCGGTCAGGCATTGGCCGCCTTCCAGGAGGTGGCGGCGGAAGTGTTGCCCGAGAATTACACCCTCGGCTGGGTCGGTACCGCGTACCAGGAGGTGACGACGGAAGGCACCTCGGCCATCGCCTTCGTCCTTGGCTTGGTCATGGTGTTCCTCATCCTGGCCGCCCAGTACGAACGTTGGAGCCTGCCGTTGGCGGTGGTGACAGCGGTGCCGTTCGCCGTGTTCGGGGCGCTGCTGGCCATCTGGCTGCGCGGCACCGCCAACGACGTCTATTTCCAGATCGGTCTGGTGACGCTCATCGGCCTGGCGTCGAAGAACGCCATCCTGATCGTCGAGTTCGCCTCGCTGAAGCGGCGCGAAGGGCTGCCGGTGAAGGAGGCGGCCATCGAGGCGGCACGCCTGCGCTTCCGGCCGATCATCATGACCTCGCTGGCCTTCATCCTCGGTTGCGTGCCGTTGGCGTTGTCCACTGGCGCCGGGTCGGCCAGCCGTCATTCCATCGGCACCGGCGTCATCGGCGGCATGCTGGCGGCGACTTTCCTCGCCACCGTGTTCGTGCCGATGTTCTTCATGCTGGTGGAGAGCCTGCGCGAACGGCGGGAACGCCGCCGCGCCGTCCCCCAGGCACCGGAGACGGAAGTCCCCTCGGCCGGCTAAGGGCCTGGGTACTCGGGACGGGGTTTGACGGCGGCGCCTTCGCGGGCGCCGCCGTCTGCCTGTGGTGTCCGGCGCGGTCAGGGCGCCTCGTCCAGCGCCACCGTCACCATGTCGTCGAAGCCGCCGCCGCGCACCAGGGTGCCGATGGCGACCAGATCGGGCGCGAAGTAGCGGTCGACCTCGTAGCGCGGCACGCGGGCGCGGATACGCTCCATGGCCTGCTCCACGGTGGCGGAACTGCGCAGCGGGCGGTGGAACTCCAGGCCCTGGGCGGCGGCCAGCAGTTCGATGCCGACGATCTCCGCCACGTTGCCAGCGATGTCGCGCAGGCGGCGGGCGGCGAAGGTGGCCATGCTGACGTGATCCTCCTGGTTGGCGGAGGTCGGCAGGCTGTCGACGCTGGCCGGGTGGGCGAGGGTCTTGTTCTCGCTCGCCAGCGCGGCGGCGGTGACGTGGGCGATCATGAAGCCGGAGTTGAGCCCCGGCTCCGCCACCAGGAAGGGCGGCAGGCCGCTGATGGAGGCGTCGATCAGCATGGCGATGCGCCGTTCCGCCAGGGCACCGATCTCCGATGCCGCGATGGCCAGCTGATCGGCGGCCATGGCCACCGGCTCGGCGTGGAAATTGCCGCCGGAAAGAACCTCGCCGGTATCGGTCAGCACCAGCGGGTTGTCGGTGACGCCGTTGGCTTCGATCCGCAGGGTGCGGCCGGCCATGCGCATCTGATCGAGGATGGCACCCATCACCTGCGGCTGGCAGCGCAGGGAATAGGGGTCCTGCACCCGCTCGCAGGTCTCGCCCTGGTGGCTGGCGTTGAGCGGGCTGCCGCCCAGCAGGTCGCGGAACAGCCCGGCGACGGCGATTTGCCCCGGCTGGCCGCGCAGGGCGCTGATGCGCGGATCGAACGGCTTGTGACTGCCTTTCACCGCCTCCACCGACAGGGCGCCGGAGAGGATGGCGGCCTTGAAGCAGCGTTCGATCTCGAACAGCCCGGCCAGCGCCAGCGCCGTCGAGACCTGGGTGCCGTTGATGAGGGCGAGCCCTTCCTTGGCCTTCAGGCCGACCGTGGCCAGACCAATGGCGCGCAGCCCGTCAAGCGCCGGCATCACCTCGCCGCCCAGGCGGATCTCGCCGATGCCGAGCAGCACGCCGGTCATGTGGGCGAGCGGCGCCAGATCGCCCGAGGCGCCGACCGACCCCTTGGACGGGATCACCGGCAGGGCGCCGCGGTGATAAAGGGTCAGCAGCGCCTCCACCAGCTCCGGCCGCACGCCGGAGGCGCCGACGGCCAGGCTGGCGATCTTGCTCGCCAGCACCAGCCGCACCACGCCATCGTCCAGCGCCGGGCCGACGCCGGTGGCGTGGGAGAGGATCAGGTTGCGCTGCAACTGGTCCAGGTCTTCCGCCGCGATGCGCTTCTGCGCCAGTTTGCCGAAGCCGGTGTTGATGCCGTAGACGGCGTCATCGCCAGCGGCGATCCGCTCCACCAGGGCGCGGGAGTCGGCCATGCGGGCGCGGGCGTCGTCCGGCACCGTCAGCGGGGCGGCGTCGAAGTAGATGCGGCGCAAGGCGTCGAGGCTGAGGCCGCCAGGGGTGAGGATGATGCTGTCGGTCACGCGAAAAGCCTTTCTGGAACGATAGGGAAAGCACCGCGCCGCCTGTCTTCTCGCGGGAGGCTATCGCGGTTGGGGCCGGGGACACGGCGCGCCCGCATCGGTTGGGCCGGGCGCGGCGACGGCCTGCTTCGTCCTGTTTTCGTGGGGACGGGACCCGGCGGAAAAACAGGTTGCACAGGGGTGTCTCCCCGATATTATAGGCAAGCCTATACAAGTTCAGACAACAAAGGCAAGGCCGATCCGGCGACTCGGATACCGGGTTGGGAGCGGTCGGGACAGGAGGCTTGCACATGACGGCCGGTGCCCGCTGGGACGGCCTGTGGATCAACGTCCACGTCGCCACCCTGGAACCGGGCGGCGCCCCTTACGGCGCCGTCGAGGATGCCGCCGTGGCGGTGCGGGAGGGCCGCATCGTGCATGTGGGCCGCCGGTCGGACTTGCCCGGTGCCCCCGAGTCGCTCGCCGCTGAGGTCCACGACGGGCAGGGCGGCTGGCTGACGCCGGGGTTGATCGACTGCCACACCCATCTGGTCTACGCCGGCAACCGCGCCCGGGAATTCGAGATGCGGTTGCAGGGCGTTCCCTATGAAGAAATCGCCCGCGCCGGCGGCGGCATCCTGTCCACCGTCCGCGCCACCCGCGCTGCCGACGAGGACGCCCTGCTGGCCGCCACCCTGCCGCGCCTGGATGCCCTGCTGGCGGAAGGGGTGACGACGGTGGAGGTGAAATCGGGCTACGGCCTTGATACCGATACCGAACTGCGCATGCTGCGCGTTGCCCGCCGGCTGGCGGCGGTGCGGCCGGTGGCGGTGCGCACCACCTTCCTCGGCGCCCACGCGGTGCCGCCCGAGTACAAGTCCGACCCTGACGCCTATGTCGATCTGCTGTGCCGCGAGACCCTGCCGGCCGCCGCCGCCGCCGGGCTCGCCGATGCGGTGGACGCCTTCTGCGAGGGCATCGGCTTCTCGCCGGCCCAGACGCGGCGGGTATTCGAGGCGGCGCGCGGCCTCGGCCTGCCGGTGAAGCTGCATGCCGAGCAGTTGTCCAACCTGGGCGGCGCGGCGCTGGTGGCGGAATTCGGCGGCCTGTCGGCGGACCACATCGAACACCTGGACGAAGCCGGCGTGCGCGCCATGGCGGCGGCGGGGGTGACGGCGGTGCTGCTGCCGGGCGCCTTCTACGTGCTGCGCGAAACCAAGCTGCCGCCCATGGACATGCTGCGCGCACACGGCGTGCCCATGGCCGTCGCCACCGACTGCAACCCTGGCACGGCGCCGGTCACCTCCCTCCTGCTCATGGTCAACATGGCCTGCACCCTGTTCCGTCTGACCCCGGAGGAAGCCCTGGCCGGGGTCACCCGCCACGCCGCCGCCGCCCTTGGTCTGAGCGATCGCGGCATGCTGCGGCCGGGGATGCGGGCCGACATGGCCCTGTGGCGCATCGGCTCGCCGGCGGACCTGGCCTATATGGTCGGCTTCAACCCCTGCGCCGCGGTGGTCAACGGCGGCGCCGTGCGGGAGCCGCGGCCGTCATGACCCAAGCCCTTTACCGCCGCATCAAGGACACCATCCGCAGCCGCATCCTCTCCGGCGAGTGGCCAGAGGGCTATCAGGTGCCGTCGGAACACCGGCTGCTGGAGGAGTTCAAGGTCAGCCGCATGACCGTCCACCGCGCCCTGCGCGAGTTGCAGGATGAAGGATTGCTGAGTCGGGTGCAGGGGGTGGGCACCTTCGTCGCCGAGCGGCGGCCGAGCGTGTCCATCGTCGAGCTGAAATCCATCGCCGTCGACATCGCCGAGCGCGGCAACCGCCATTCGGCGCGGGTGGAACGGCTGACGGCGGTGCCGGCCGATGCGCCGCTGGCGCGCCAGTTCACCCTGCCGGAAGGGGCG
>JAEWWF010000115.1 GCA_023396465.1 Pseudomonadota bacterium | reverse complement strand
CTCGGCGGCGCTGCTGGCGCTGGTCACGGCGCGGGTGACCGTGCGCCGGTCGCTGCGCCGCATGCTGTAGCCGGGCGGCCGCCATGACCGCCGATCCCATCGCCACCCCGCCCCCCACCCCGCCAGGCCGCGCCCGGCCGCTGTGGCGGCGGGGGTTGCGCGCCCTGTGGAGCGGCTTGGGCATCGCCACGCTGCTGGCGACGGCGTGGCTGGCCGGGCTGGTGTGGTACGCCGCCGCCATTCCCGACCATGTGGCCGACCCCGACAGCATCACCGACGCCATCGTGGTCCTGACCGGCGGGTCGGAGCGGGTGCGCACCGGATTCGATCTGCTGCAACGCGATCGCGGCCGCATGCTGTTCATCTCCGGCGTCCACCGCGATCTCGACCTGACCGCCATCATGAAGGGCACCCCCGACGTGCCCGACGACCTGCCGCCGCCCCTGGCCGGGCGCATCGAACTGGGCACGGTGGCCGCCGACACCATCGGCAACGCCATCGAAACCGCCGTCTTCATGGAAGAAAACGGCTTCCGCTCGCTGCGGCTGGTGACCGCCGGCTACCACATGCGCCGCAGCCTAATGGAATTCCACCGCGCCATGCCGCACATCACCATCGTGCCGCACCCGGTGTTTCCCGAGACCGTGCGCCAAAGCGACTGGTGGCGATGGCCCGGCACCACCCTTTTGATCGCCAGCGAATACACCAAATACCTCGCGGGCACGCTGCGCCACCTGTTGTCCGAGGACTTCGCGCCGCGTCGCGCCGCCCCTGCCGCAGAAGGACGCTCCACGTCGTGATCTTCCTCCGTTCGCTTGTGTTCAACGTGCTGTGGCTGTCGTGGACGGCCATCCTGTGCCTCGGCGCCCTGCCCACCCTGGCCATGGGCCGCGAGACCGCGAAGGGTGTCGCCCGCGTCTGGACGCGCGGCATCCTGTGGCTGGCGCGGGGGGTGATGGGCCTGCGCTTTGTCCTGCGCGGCCTCGACAACCTGCCGGCGGACGGTGGCTGCATCATCGCCGCCAAGCATCAGTCGGCGTGGGACACGTTCCTGTTTCACGGCGTGCTGCCGGATCCGGTCTACATTCTCAAGCAGGAGCTTTTGCGCATCCCCTTCGTCGGCTGGTACATGGCGCGGGCCGGCATGATCGGCGTTGATCGCAGCGCCGGCGCCAAGGCCATGCGCCACATGATCGAGGCCGCCGCCGCGGCGACGGCCCAGGGGCGGCAGATCGTCATCTTCCCGGAAGGCACCCGCACCGCACCGGGCGCCACCGCCCCCTACAAGCCGGGCATCGCCGCCCTCTATGCCCGCAGCGACCATCCGGTGGTGCCGGTGGCACTCAACTCCGGCCTCTACTGGCCGCGCCAGTCCTTCCTGAAGAAGCCCGGCACCATCATCGTCGAGTTCCTGCCGCCGGTGCCGTCCGGGCTGCCCAAGCAGGCGTTCATGCAGACCCTGCACGAGCGCATCGAGATGGCCTGTGCCCGCCTCAACGCCGAGGCGGGGGTGGTCGTGCCGCCCCCACCTGTGGAAAACTCGGTGGAGAAGATTTGATCCACAGCCTGTGGATGCCGGTGGATAAGCCGGCGACTCCACGGAGCGAGGCGAGTCGCCGCCTCCCCCGACCTGTGGATGATGCTCGGCGGCCGGGTTGACGCAACCGCCGCCGGGGCGCATCGTTGCTGTGCGATACCGGCAAAAATCCTTGCAGGTCCGCCCCTTCGCGGGATGCCGGCCCGCCTCCGACGCGCCGCCACGGAGCCGCCGATGCTCGACCCCTCCGGCATCGCCCAGCAGATCTGGGATATGAAATACCGGCTGAAAGCGGCCGACGGCACCCCTGTGGACAAGACGGTCGAGGAGACGTGGCAGCGGGTGGCGACGGCGCTCGCCGCCGGTGAGGCCGATGCCGACCTGTGGCGACAGCGCTACATCGAGGCCATGCGCGACTTCGAGGTGCTGCCGGCTGGGCGCATCCTGTCCGGCGCCGGCACCGGCCGGCGGGTGACGCTGTTCAATTGCTTTGTCATGGGCCGCATCGAGGACGACATGGGCGCGATCTTCGCCCACCTGCGCGAAGCGGCGCTGACCATGCAGCAGGGCGGCGGCATCGGCTACGACTTCTCCACCCTGCGGCCCAAGGGGGCGCCGGTGCGGGGCGTCGATGCCGATGCCTCCGGCCCGGTCAGCTTCATGGACGTGTGGGACGCCATGTGCCGCACCATCATCTCAGCCGGCAGCCGGCGCGGCGCCATGATGGCGACCCTGCGCTGCGACCACCCCGACATCGAGGAGTTCGTCGACGCCAAACGCGACCCGGCCCGCCTGCGCATGTTCAACCTTTCGGTGCTGGTGACCGACGCCTTCATGACGGCGGTGCGCGAGGACGCCGACTGGCCCCTGATGTTCGCCGGCCGCGTCTGGCGCACCCTCCGCGCCCGCGACCTGTGGGCCCGCATCATGCGGACGACATACGACGTGGCGGAACCGGGCGTCGTCTTCATCGACCGCATCAACACCCTGAACCCGCTGTCCTATGCGGAAGAGATCATCGCGACCAATCCGTGTGGCGAGCAACCGCTGCCCGCCTACGGCACCTGCCTGCTCGGGTCGGTCAATCTGGCGCGGCTGGTGGAGCGGCCGTTCGAGGCCGATGCGGCGCTCGACCTGGACCGGCTGGAGGCGCGGGTGCGGGTGGCGGTGCGGATGCTGGACGCGGTCATCGACGTCTCCAACTATCCCCTGCCGCAGCAACGGACGGAGGCGGAAACCAAGCGGCGGATCGGGCTCGGTATCACCGGGCTGGCCGACGCCCTCATCCTGTGCGGCGCCCGCTACGGCAGTGCCGAGGCGGTGCGGCTGACCGAGTCGTGGCTGGCGCGGCTGCGGCGGGCGGCCTATCTGGCGTCGGCTGACCTGGCGGCGGAGAAAGGCGCCTTCCCGCTGTTCGATCGCGAGCGCTACCTCGCCAGCCCGGCGGCGCAGGCGCTGGATGCCGATGTGCGCGCCGCCATCGCCGCCCACGGCCTGCGCAACGGGCTGCTGACCTCCATCGCCCCCACCGGCACCATCTCGCTGTTCGCCGACACCGTGTCGTCGGGGCTGGAGCCGGTGTTCAGCTTCACCCATACCCGCCGGGTGCTGATGCCCGACGGCAGCCGCCGCGAGGAAACCGTCGCCGATTACGCGTGGCGGCTGTTCCGGAGCCTGAAGGGAGAAACGGCGCCGTTGCCGCCGGCCTTCGTCACCGCCATGGACCTGGCGCCCCGCGACCATCTGGTGATGCAGGCGGCGGCGCAACGCTACATCGACAGTGGCATCAGCAAGACCATCAACGTGCCCGAGGATATCCCCTTCCAGGCTTTCCAGGACGTCTACCGCCAAGCCTACGACCTCGGCTGCAAGGGCTGCACCACCTATCGCCCCAACCCGATCACCGGGGCGGTGCTGGAGGTGACGGGCACGGCGGACACCACCACCGCCCCGCCGCCAACGGAGGGGCCGGATCCCGTGGGGACGGCACCACCACCGGCCCGCCCCGCCGCCCTGCCCGGCTTCACCTACAAGCTGCGTTGGCCGGAGAGCGACCACGCCACCTACATCACCATCAACGACGTGGTGGAGCATGGCCGCCGCCGACCGTTCGAGGTGTTCATCAACTCGAAGAACATGGAGCACTACGCCTGGACCGTTGCGTTGACGCGCATGATCTCGGCGGTGTTCCGGCGTGGCGGCGATGTCGGATTCGTGGTGGAGGAGTTGAAGGCGGTGTTCGACCCGCGCGGCGGCGCCTGGATGGAGGGACGCTACGTGCCGTCGATCCTGGCCGCCATCGGCGCGGTGATCGAGGCCCATATGGTGCGCATCGGCTTCCTGACGGTGGAAGAGCAGCCGCGACTCGGCGGAAACAGCGGCAGTGCCGACGACGCCCCCGTTGCCGCGCCGCGCCTGCGCGCCTGCCCCAAGTGCGGCCAGGCGGCGTTGCTGCGGCAGGAAGGCTGCGACACCTGTACCGCCTGCGGCTATTCCCGCTGCGGCTGAGGCTCGTAAGCGGCCAGCATCACCCGCACCGCTTCGTCAAGCACCGCATCCCGGCACAGGGGTTCCAGCGGCAGGCCGAAAACGGCGCGATAGAAGACCACCCGCAGCATGCCCAGGAACAATCCCGCCGCCATGCCGGCATTGGCCACCCGCAGGGTGCCGCGGGTATCCTGGTCCCGCAGATAGCATTCCACCATGCCATGGGTGCGGGCGGGACCGGCGGAATAGAAGGTTTCGGCGATCTCGGGGAACTTGTGCCCCTCCGCCACCACCGCCCGCAGCATCTGCACCGCTTCCGGCCCCATCACCATGTCGAGATACATGCTGCCGAGCGCCCGCAGGCCTTCGCGCGGCGGCAGATGGGCGATCTCGCAGCTATGGGCGGCGAATTCCTCCGCCTGGGTTTGCACCACCGCCGCGAACAGCTCGTTCTTGCCGCCGAAATGGCCGTAGACCGTCGGTTTCGAGACGCCGGCCCGCTCCACCACCATGTCGACGCTGGTGGCGGCAAAGCCGTGTTCTGTGAACAGCGCCCGCGCGGCATCGAGAATCTGCCGCCGCTTGCGAGCGGACCGCCCCTCCGGCTTGGTCGACAGACAGGGCGGCGCCGTGCAGGGCGGGCGGGAAGGGCTTTCGGTCATCGGTCGATCCTCGGCTGGGCGCGGTAACGGGGTTGTGAAGAGCATCCGGGTTGGCCGCAAGAATGGCTGAAAAGCGCCGGATTTCAAACGCTGTGAGAGGGCCGGTGAGGCTTCCGCCCTGGAGGGCCGACCCTGGAACAATACTAAACCGTTCAGTTTGATCTTGCAAACCGGATGGGCCGGGCGTACATAGGGATCACCGAAGCGAACTGAACCGTTTAGTTTCGCTGAAATCACCAGCCCAAGATCGGGAGATCAGACATGACCAGCAAGACCGTGCTCCGCTCCGCCGCCTTCGCCGCCGCCGCTCTTACCCTCGGTGCCGGCCTTGGCCTCGTCGCCCCGGCCTCCGCTCAGGCCGCCGAACTGCGCACCGAGGTGAGCGACAGCTGGCGCCCCGGCTTCCTCAACAACGGTGACGGCACCTATGTGCGTCAGGTGCTGGTGGACGGCGCCCGCAGCGGTGGCTCCACCCTGACCGTCGAAACCCGCGATACCTGGGCGCCCGGCTTCACCAACGACGACGGCACCTACTCCCGCCTGGTGCAGACGCCGGCCACCTCCAACGACAGCGCTCCGGCGGTGGCCGAGGTCTCCGATACCTGGCGGCCCGGCACCCTGCGCGATGGGAACCGCTATATCCGCCTCGGCGGCGGCGTGAACTGACCCATCGCCAGCCCTTCCTTCCTTCCTCCTCGCTTTCTCACCTCCTTATTGGCCGGGATGGCCGACACGCCCCCCGTTTCCTCCCGTTCCGGCCAGTATCCGACCGGCGGCTCTCCCCCCAGGAGCCGCCGGTTTTTCCTTTTCCTTGCCGTCACGAGGGATGGCTGTCCGGGAAACCCCTCGCCGCTCCCTGCGTTGACCTGACAGATGCCAACGCCTCAGCGGACCGGGCGCACCACGTCGCCCGACCGTCGGCCAGCGCAAGGAGACACCCCATGTTCACGCCCCGCACCCTCACCTTCGCCAGCGGCATGGCCGCCCTGCTCGCCGCCGCCGCCGTCCCCGCCGCCGCTCAGGGCCAGTCCGCCGGCCAGCCGGGCCAAGGCTACGAGACCCAGGTTCTGCGCAGCGATACCTGGCGCCCCGGCTACCTGAAGGACGACGACGGCAGCTATCGCATGATCGTCCCCGATACCCGCGACGAGGCCGACGGCATGCCGATGACGGTTCTGCGCAGCGACACATGGCAGCCGGGCTATGTCAAAAGCGACGATGGCAGCTACGTGATGCTGGCACCGGCCGAGGAGGCCACCGGCGACTCGGTGACCGTGCTACGCAGCGACAGCTGGCAACCCGGGTACATGAAAAGCGATGACGGCGACTACATCATGATCATCCAAAGCGCCCAGACGCCGCAGTAACACGAGGGGCGGCTCGCGTTCCTCCCCTCTGCGAAGGCCCGCCCGCCCACGGGGCGGGCCTTTCGTCACGGGAGGCGGAACAGGGCGCGCGCGTCCGTCCGCGAACCACTCCGCCCTTAGAGCCGTTACTCCGCCAAACGACCAGCCACGATCCGGCGCACTTCCTGCCGTCATCCGTGGCCCGAGGACAAAGGAGACAGGCCCCATGCGTGTTAACCGCACCCTTGCCCTGGCCGGCGGTCTCACCGCCCTGACCGCTCTTGCTGCCCCGGCGCTGGCCGACGGCGTGTTCGAGCAGATCACCCCCGGCACCGCCAACATCAACATCACCGGCATTCCCGAAGGCGGCACCGTGATGGTGGTGACCGACCAGATCCAGGCCGGATCGCAGACCATGGTCATCAGCCGCGACGGCGGCGCCATGGCCTCCGCCGGCGGCAACGCCTATGCGACCGAGGTGGAGCGAAGCGACAGCTGGCAGCCGGGCATGGCCCATGACAGCGACGGCACCTATTACACCATCCGCCCCGAGGCTCCGGCCCAGACGGCAGGCAGTCCCAGCACCCCGACGCAGGTGGTGCAGAGCGACACCTGGCGACCGGGCTACCTGCGCAGCGACGACGGCAGCTATTACATGCTGGCGCCCGAACGCAGCACTCTCACCACCTCCAGCGAAGTGTCGGTGATGGTCGACCCGACCTGGAGCAGCGCCATGGAAGTCAGCACCGCCTCCGATGACAGCGGCGTCGGCAACAGCTCCACCTTCATCGAGCGGTCCGACACCTGGCGCCCCGGCTTCGCCCACGATGGTGGCGGCTGGTATGAGCGGATCGTGCATCTGCGCGACTCGGTGCCGGCGGAAACCCTGCCTGATTTCCGCTAACCGTCACAGCCGACCACCAGGGCTTCCACACCCCGCCCCGGCACACCGCCGGGGCGGGTTTCGTGTGATCGCCGCCACCTATCGCCCGAGGGCGCCCGGCACGTCCTCCTCGCCATCCACCACCCGCAACAGGGCGTGCAACTGGCCGTCGCGGATGCCCATGGCGTCCATCTGGGCGATGGTATTGGCGATGTAGTCGCGCGACCGCCCTTCCCATCCCACACCCTGACGGATCACCCGCACCTTCTCCGCCGTGGTGTAATGACCGGCGTATTGCGGGTGCGCCGGATCGGCGACGTAGCCATAGGCGGTGACCTGCCGCCCGTCGGCCAGGACGCAGGCGAGATTGCGGCGACGGTAGACGCCGGTGGCCAGTTCCCGCGAGTCGAGATAGGCGATCACCGCCGCCCGCTCCGCCGCCGCCACCCGATAGGCGCGACCGCGACAGGCGCCGCCGCGATCGAGGCCGACCACCAGCCCCGGCACCTCCGGCGTGCCGCGATAGCGCACCGACAGGATGCAGGCCGCCCGGTGCCAGCCGCGCACCAGCGCCGGCTGCTCTTCCAGATGCGGAAAGCCCGGCCGCCACATGAGCGAGCCATAGGCGAACACCCAGAATTCTCCCTCCGCACAGCCGCCGGGCAGGAAGCCGGCCGGCATCGGCGGTATCCCGCCGCCGCTCATGGCACACCACTCACGCGAAAATAATCCTTTCGAATCATCCGTTTTGGAGACAGAGTCGGAAACCCGCCACCGGCCGCCCCATGGTGTGCCGAAGGAACAGCGCCTGACAAGCCGCATGAACAACCGCCTCGTCCCCCTCGCCGCCGCCTTCGCCTTGCTTGCCGTGGTGGCCGCCATCTACACCGGCCTGTGGTTCCTGGCCGCCGACACCGCCAAGCAGGCCGTGCGGAGCTGGGCTGACGAGCAACGGGCGCAGGGCTATCAGGTCTATTGGACCGACATGCAGACCACCGGCTTCCCCGCCCGCGTGGTGCTGACGGTCAGCGACCCGCAACTGCGTTTCCCGGCGGAGAAAGGCGGCGGCGGCTGGGCGGCGCCGGTCCTGCGGGTGATGGTGGAGCCCTGGAAGCCGCACACGCTGGTCATCACCGCGCCGGGCGAACACGTCACCAATTTCGTTGCCGAGCGCCGCGTCTTCACCACCCGCACCAATGCCGGCAGCGGCGTGCTGACGCTGGTGGTCAACCGCGACGGGCGGGTGGAGGAGGGCAGTCTGGCCCTACGCTCGGTGCGGGTTGACGGCCTGGCCGACTCAGGCCCGCTGGAACTGGCGAGCCTGGACGCGGCGCTGATCCGCAATCCCGGCGGCCGCGCCAGCATCTTCGAGCGCAAGGAGGCCAGCGACACCGGCATCTGGGCGGCCCTTGACGCCACCCTGCGCGACCTGCGGCTGCCGCGCGGCCTTGGACTGCCCATCGGCGACACCATCGACGAAGCCACCCTGCGCTCGATAATCCCGCGCGAAATTCCGCCCGGAGTCGACATCCGCTCCCGCCTGCGGCAATGGAGCGAAGCAGGCGGGATCATGGAGGTGGAACGCCTGACCCTGGTCGCCCGCCCCCTCAGCCTGGGGGCCATCGGCACCCTGGCGCTGGACGACTGGCTCCAGCCCCAGGCCGCGTTCACCGCCCAGTTACGCGGCTTCTTCGAGGCACTGGACAAGCTGGAGCGGGCCGGCACCATCCGCTCACGCGATGCCAGCATCGCCAAGGTGGTGCTCGGCGCCATGGCCAAGCAACCGCCCGATGGAGGTCCGCTGGCGCTGGAATTGCCCATCACCATCCAGGAGCGCATGCTCTACCTCGGTC
Organism: Pseudomonadota bacterium; assembly: GCA_023396465.1. GTDB lineage: Bacteria > Pseudomonadota > Alphaproteobacteria > Rhodospirillales > Rhodospirillaceae > Caenispirillum. The sequence goes on along the minus strand of JAEWWF010000115.1, from coordinate 3,129 downwards.
CGGTGGCGCTCATGCAGCTGCCGCCGCTGCGCTGGGGCGGCGACGCACCGCCCGGCCGGGGCGAGATCAAGCCGGGGTTCGAGATCGGCCGCGAGGGCGAGGTTCTGCCCACACCCCCCAAGATCACCGCCCCGGAGTGATCGTCAGCCGCCGGGGAACGGCACCCGGCGCAGCCGCAACGGCAGCCATAGCAGCATCTTGCGAACGGTGTCCGCCATCGGAGCACCAATCCGGTAGGCTTGGGCGGCAGCGGCCCCGGCAGATCGGTGACGACGGACACCGGCACGGCGCCGATATCTTCGTACCGCTCCACCCGTCGCGCCACCGCCCCCGGCAGCGGCGTGACCAGTTCGGCCAGGGCATCGGTCCACAGCAGATAACGGGCCCGGCGCACGCCGTTCTTGGCCAGACGATGCAGCACGATCACCGGCAGTCCCGACAACTCCTCGCCAGTGGCGGCGCGGAACCGCACCACGTCCCCCCGATGCAGCAGGATCTTGAGATCAAGCCGGGAAATGCCGGCGCAGGCGGTACACGCGCAGGCATTGGCGCCGGCCAGTGCCGCCTGCCGCTGCTGGAAAGCCTCGACCGCCGCCTTGAGCCGACTCCCCAGCGCCACCACCGCCGCTGGATCGCCGGCACAGAAAGCGGCATCGCCCTCCAGTTTGGCCAGCCGGACCGCCGGCGCCAGGGCCGCCGTCACCGCCTCCAGCAGGTCATGGATGATCCAGGTGGCATGGGCGAGATCATAGGGATTGTCGCGGATGAAACCGGTGTAGCCGCTGATGTCGGCGAACAGCAGCAGCAAATCCCGTGGGACTTCCGCCGAGGGTGAGGGCGAGGGCGGGAAAGGAGCGGAATGCATGTCGGCAGCCCTGGCAACGGCGCACTTCACGCTCATACCACATCCGTGTGAGCGATGGACGGCGGACTCTCACACCACCACCGCCCGCAGCCGCGCCGCACTGTCGCGCAAGGCCTCCACCGCCGCGTCGCGGCCCTCCACCCCGAAGCGGAAGGCGAGGCCGGAGACCGACAGGGCGCCGATGAAGGCGCCGTCACGCCCCAGTACCGGCACCGCCACCGCCGCCACGTCGGGATCGCGCTCCCCCACCGAGGAGGCATGGCCGGCCTCGCGCACGGCGGTGCTGCGGTCGTCGCTGCCGCCGGTCCAGGCGCGGATCACCCAGGCACTGGCGCCGCCGGTGAGCGGGAACACCTCGCCCTCGCGCAGGTGGTGGCGGGCGGGGCGCCGGCTGTTCTCGCGGTAGAGGCAGACCCGCTGGTCGCCGTCACGGACATAGAACGAGGCCGTCTCGCCGGTCGTGTCCCGCAGGGTGCGCAGTTCCGGCCGGATCACCGCATCCAGGGCGAAGCGGCGGCGGTAGGCCGATCCCAGCCGCCACACCGCCGCCCCCAGCACGTAGCGCCCGTCCGGCCGCCGGCCGATGTAACCGAACCGCTCCAGCGAGGCGATCAGCCGCAGGATGGTGCTTTTGTAGAAGCCGGTGCGGTCCGCAAGGTCGGCCAGGCTCAGGTCTTCCTGTTCGCCGTCGAAGCAGGCCAGCACCGTCAACGCCCGCTCCACCGCCTCCACCCGGTTCTCGGCCATCGTCACCCTCCCCTTGCAATGCCCGACGCCACGGGTCTATCATAGCGCTGAATGAAACGTCGTTCTATCTGACAGAACGACGCCATCAAAAGCAAGAGGAAACCGTCGTGTCATCGCCGCTTGCCGGGGTTCGGGTGCTGGACCTCACCAATGTTCTTGCCGGCCCCTTCTGTTGCCACCAACTGGCCCACCTGGGGGCCGAGGTCATCAAGGTGGAGGTGCCCGAGCGCGGCGACCTCGCCCGCCAGTTGGGGGCCGATGCCGACCTCAACGCCCGCCTGATGGGGGTGTCGTTCCTGGCCCAGAACGCCGGCAAGAAGTCGGTGACGCTCAACCTGAAGGACGCCCGCGGCAAGAACCTGTTCCGCCGCCTGGTCGCCACCGCCGACGTGGTGGTGGAGAACTTCCGCCCCGGCGTGATGGATCGCCTGGGCGTGGGGTACGAGACGCTGAAGGCGGACCGGTCGGGGCTGATCTACTGCGCCATTTCCGGCTTCGGGCAGGACGGGCCACTGCGCGACCTGCCGGCCTATGACCAGATCATCCAGGGCATGTCCGGGGTCATGAGCATCACCGGCGACCGCGACACCGCCCCCTACCGCGTCGGCTATCCGCTGTGCGACACCATCGGCGGGCTGACTGCCGCCATGGCCATCAGCGCCGCCCTGGCCGCCCCGCCGGACCGGCGCGGCACCATGATCGACGTCTCCATGCTGGAAGCGACGCTCGCCACCATGGGCTGGGCGGTCTCCAACCTGCTGGTCGCCGGGGTGACGCCGCAGGCCAACGGCAACGAGAACGTGACCTCCGCCCCCTCCGGCACCTTCCGCACCGGCGACGGGCTGCTCAACATCGCCGCCAACAAGCAGGAACAGTGGGAAATCCTGTGCCGCCACCTCGGCCGCGCCGACCTGCTGGAGCGACCGGAGTACCGCAGCCGGGCCGACCGCATCCGCCATCGCCTCGCCCTGAAGGCGGAGTTGGAGGACACCCTGCGGACCCACCCGGCGGAGGACTGGGCGGCCGACCTCAACCGCCTCGGCGTGCCGGCCGGACCGGTGCTGACCGTGGCCGCCGCGCTGGCCCATCCGCAGGTGGCGGAACGCGGCATGCTCGCCACCTTCGACGAGGTGCCCGGCGCCGGCCGGGGAGCAACGCTGGTCCGCACCGGCTTCAAGCTCGACGGTGCGCCGCCGACGGTGGAAACGCCGCCACCCCGGCTCGGCCAGGACAACGACACGGTTTGGGGCGGCCTCGGCCTGTCATCGGACGATCTCGACAACTTGCGCAAGGAGGGCGTGCTGTGACCGACACGACCGACGTCAAGGACTGGTGGCGGACCGCCATCATCGACATGGAGCCGGGCCGCATCGCCTTTCGCGGCCGGCCGGTGCAGGATCTCATCGGCGCCGTCAGCTTCCCCCAGATGATCTGGTTCATGGTCATGGGCACCCTGCCGAGCCCCGCCGAGGCGGCGCTGTTCGAGGCGGCGCTGGTGGCCGCCGTCGACCACGGAC
>JAEWWF010000092.1 GCA_023396465.1 Pseudomonadota bacterium | reverse complement strand
ATGCCAGGACTGATTTCGCCTTCCAGGGCCAGCCAGCCGCCGGTGCCGAGCGCCACCACCTGCTGCGTCATGCGCAGCGACCTGGACGCCGCCGTGGTCACGGCGGCGCGGTCGAGGGCCTGGCTCTGCCAGCCGACGGCGGCATCGTGGGCGCGGCGCCAGCGGCCGCGCACGGCGCCCTGCATGCCCATGGCGCTCACCACCTCGGCGGCGCGGGCGCTGTCGCTGGCCTGGGTGGCGGCCAGGATGGCGCTGCGGGTGCCGGCGGCCTGCGGGCGGCGGGTGACATAGGCGTTCACCACCGCCATCAGCACGCTCAGCCCGGCGGCGGCGATGGCGGCCATGCCCAGCCAGGGATGGATGAGGACGCACACCAGAATGAACAGCGGCACCCACGGCAGGTCGCACAACGTTGCCAGAGCCTGTCCGGCCACCGTCTCCCGCACCGTGTCGAGGTCGCGCAGGGCCTGCCCATGGTTGCCGTCGGGCTGGTGCAGGCGGGCGCGCAGAACGGCATCGAACAGGCGCGGTGCGAGGTCGGCATCCAGGCGGGCGGCGGCGCGTATCAGGATGCGGCCGCGCACGGCGTCGATCACCGCCATCACCGCCAGCGCCGCGACGGCGGCGATGGTCATGAGACCCAGGGTCGGCAGGCTGCGGCTGGACAGCACACGGTCGTAGACCTGAAGCATGTAGAGCGGGCCGACGAACATCAGCAGGCCGATGACCAAGCTGAACGCCAGCACCGCCGCCAGTGCCGCCAGCAGTCCGCGTGCCGCCGCCGTCGTTTCCGGAGCCGCCGTGGTGGTGGCTCCCGCCCTTGCTGGTGCCGCCGTCACCCGTGATCCTCCCGCCCGGCCTTCCGTGCGGCGGCGGCTTCGCCCCATGCGGCCGCCTCCACCGCTCCAGCAAGCCTCAGGAGATGGAGGTGGATCAATTGGCCACGGCGGCTTAGGTCCGATGCCGGCCGCTGTTCGGCCCGAAGGCAGCCGTCCTGGCCGAATGATCCCGACCGCTCTTGGCGGCTCCCCGCTTCCCCGGTGGTCGGGGCGGGTGTAGGCTGCGGCCCATGGATTTCATGCTCTATGCCATCAAGTTCGGCATCCTGTTCGCCGTCGCCTCGGCCGCCATCTGGGGGCTATCGGGCTTCCGTGCCGGCCGCAGCGATGAAAAGACCAACCACCTGCGGGGCTGGTTCCTGGTCGCCATCATGACGGTGGCCGCCATCGCGGTGGCGTTCCTCGGCCATTTCTGACCGGGCACCGGGTGGCCGTCAGTGGGCCGGCACCGTCTCGCTGGCGGTGCCGTGCAGCACGCGCTCGGCGGGGAACAGAGCGGTGATGGCGGTGCCGACGCCGGGGGTGCTTTCCGCCTCCAGATCGCCGCCATGCTGCACCACCAGCGCCTTGGTCAGCGGCAGGCCGAGGCCGGTGCCCTCGTAGCGGCGGGCGAGGCGGCTGTCCACCTGACCGAAGGGCTCCATGGCCTTGTCGAGGTCTTCCGCCGTCATGCCGATGCCGGTGTCGGCCACCCGCAGGGCGAGGCGGCCGTCGGGCCGCAGTTCCGCCGCCACGTCCACGCGACCGCCGATGTCGGTGAACTTGATGGCATTGGACATCAGGTTGAGCAGGATCTGCTTGATGCGCCGTTCGTCGCCGCGCAGGTGCGGCAGGCCGTCGGGCACCTCCACCTGCAAGGTGACGCGGGCGCCCTCCGCCCGTTTGCGCACCATGCGGACGCTCTGCTCGATGGCGGCGGCGACGTCCACCGGTTCCTCGTCCAGATCTATGCGCCCCGCTTCCGCCTTCGACATGTCGAGGATGTCGTTGATCAGGTTTAGCAGGTGGGTGCCGCTGTCGAAGATGTCCTTGATGTATTCCTTGTAGGTCGGATTGGCGATGGGGCCGAACAGCTCGCTCGAAATCGCCTCGGAGAAGCCGATGATGGCGTTGAGCGGCGTGCGCAACTCGTGGCTGACGTTGGCGAGGAAGGCCGCCTTGGCGCGGTTGCCGCGTTCCGCCGCTTCCTTGGCCTCGCGCAGGATGATCTCGTTGCGCTTGCGGCTGGTGATGTCGATGTAGGTGGTCAGCGCCCCGCCATCGGGCATGGCGGCGCGGCGCACCTCCAGCACCGTGCCGTCGGGCATGGTCCATTCGGCGCGGTCGCGGGACAGCAACCGCAACGCCTCCACTTTCTCGGTCACGCAGTTGTGGACGTCGCAGACGCCGAAGGTGCCGCCCTCGGCCAAGTGGCGGATGATGTCGCCATAGGCGGCGCCGGGCCGCGCCAGATCCATCGGCAGGCCCAGCATGCGGCGGAACAGGCGGTTGTGGTCGACCAGCCGGGTCTGCGGATCGAACACCGCGATGCCCTGCGGCATGTTGTCGAGAATGGTGGCGAGGCGGGCGCCTTGCTGCGCCACCTCCTGTTCGCGGCGTTTGAGTACCGTGGCATCGGTGTAGACGCTGGCGACGTAGCCGTCCGGCGTGCGGTGTTCGGACACCAGGAGCCAGCGGCCGTCCCGCAACATCATCTCGATGCCGCTGGAGCCCCGGCTGTGGTTTTCCCGCCGTGCCGCCACCCAACCGTCACGGTCGCCGGGGGCCAGCGGCACGTTGCCCGATTCAAGCTGGATGGCCAGCAATTCATCGAAGCTCATGCCCGGACGCACCTTGGCGGCGGCGGGGCCGAACAGGATGCGATAGTTCTCGTTGAACAGCACCAGCCGGTCGTCCGGCCCCCACAGGGCGAAGCCGTCGGAAATGCAGTTGATGGCGTCCATCAGCTGATGCTGCGCCCACTGGGCGGCGGCGCGTGCCTCCACTTCGGCGCTGACATCGGTGGCGGTGCCGCGGAAGCCGAGGAACCGCCCCTGCTTGTCGAACACCGGCCGGCCGCTGATGCGCAGGTGCTTGATGCGGTCGTCCGGCAGGGTCTGCGCCAGGTCGACGTCGCGGAACGGCTGACGGTCGAGCAGGCGCTCCAACTGGCGGCGCGAGGTGACCCCGTCGGGAGCTTCGTCGGCGAGATCAAACAGGGTGCGCCCGAGGAAATGGGTGACCTCGACCCCCATCACCTGACGCACGCGCGGGCTGACGAAGGTGAAGCGCAGATCGGCGTCGGTCTCCCAGAACCAGTCCGATGCCGCTTCCGCCAGATCCTTGAAGCGCTGCTGGCTGTCCTGAAGGGCCTGTTCCGCCCGCTTGCTTTCGGTGATGTCGGAGCGGACGGAAACGCGGCCGCCCTCGCTGGTGACGTACTCGCGCACCATGAGGACCGAGCCGTCGGTCAGCGCCTGCTCCGTCTGGCCGCCGGGGGCGGCGTGGGCGCGCAGGCGCTCGGCGACCCAGGCATCGCGGCGGCCCAGGCTGTCGGTGATCATGCCGCTGTCGGCGCAGCGCTCGATCAGATCCTGGAAGCTCATGCCGGGCACCACGGTGATCCCGAACCGGGCCATGATCTCGCGATACCGTCGGTTGGAAAGAACCAGGCGATCGGCGGCGTCGAACAGGCTGAAGGCATCGTTGATGCTTTCCACCGCGTCGAGGAACTGGGCCTGGGTGCGGTTGGCGCGGGCGGTTTCCGCCTCGGCCAGGGTTTGCAGCCGGCGCAGCACCACCAGCAGCAGCGCCACCGCCAGCAGGATGGAAAGCACCTGATGCGAGACGTAGAGCCACGGCAGCAGGCTTTCCCAGTCCTGCAACACGGGGGCCGCAAGGCCGTGCATGCCGCTGACGATGAACAGCGCGCCGGCCACCTTGTGGGCGATCTCCCGCCGGCCGTCACGGGCGAGCAGGAAGGCCACGCCCGCCACCACCTGCGGCACCCCCAGCAGGCCGAACAGCACCGGCTCGCTCAGCGGCTGCTCGCCGTGCAGACCGACCGAGGCGGCTGGCCACACCAAGCCGGCGACCACCCCGGCGATCACCGCGCGCGGATCAATGGTGCCGCCGAGGAAGCGCCACACGCCGGCGACGATCAGAAGCCCGCTGCCCGCCTGCAAGGCCTCCGCCACCCACACCAGGGCGGCATCGCCCGCCACCGGGGCCAGCAGCAGCGAGCCGAAGGCGGCGGTCTGGGCGGTGAAGGCCGCCGCCCACCAGGTCAGCGCCCGCGGCGCCTGCGGCAGGGCTTGCGCCAGCAGCATGGCGAAGGCGAGCACCGCCGAGCCAAGGACCGCGCCCAGCGTCGCCGTGTCGAGGGGGATGCTCATGCTCATGGGGGCGGTCCTGCGGCGCGGTCAGGAGACGGACACAGGTGCGCCGCCTCCGCAGGGTGGGGGAACGCGAGCTTATTCGTCGTAGGTGATGAGGGCGTCGAACGGCACGTCCAGCCGCTCCCGTCCTTTCAGGAACGACAGCTCGATGATGGCGGCGA
>JAEWWF010000057.1 GCA_023396465.1 Pseudomonadota bacterium | reverse complement strand
TCGCCGCCCATCGGCTTCGGATCGACACGGCCTTCGGCTCGCCACCGGCTCACCCACTTGATGGCTGTGGACGGCGCCACGCCGAACCGCTTCGCCGCCGCCCGGCGCGACTGGCCATCTTCCACGGTCGCAATCAGCCGTTCCCGGAGGTCGTTGGAAAGAGGTGCTGTCATGCGGGCTGGCCTCCTTCACCAGCCATCATGTTGAATAAGACTTTCCACGCGAGGGGAAGCCCCTCCGATTCCGTCACGGCAGAGGATGCTCTAGCGTTTCGGCGCACCACGAAAAGCGACCCGTCTGCAAACGGGTCGCTTTTCGTTATCGGCTTGTGCTGAGTTTTTTCATCCCTACCCGAATCGAGGGCTTGCCAGCGCACCAAGCGGCGCCGCATCATTTCGGCGCCGCTGGAATCAGGGTAGTGAAAGGGGTGGTGGAGCTGAGGGGAATCGAACCCCTGACCTCTACAATGCCATTGTAGCGCCCTCCCAACTGAGCTACAGCCCCATCGTGTACCGGGCGTTGGGATCACCGGCGGAGTGGGCGGAACATAAGGAAGGCCGCGCACCGAATCAAGCGAAAAATGAAGGGTTTGAGACGGCTTTTTCGCACCCCCGCAAGAGCGGCGGAAGAGCCGGGAAATCGACCCTTCCGCCAAGCCCTCGTCAGCCCGCCAGGGCGTTCAGCTCGGCCAGGACGGCGTCGCCCATCTGCGTGGTGCCGACGCGGGTGGCGCCCGGCTGCATGATGTCGCCGGTGCGGATGCCCTTGTTCAGGACCGTCTGGATCGCCTGCTCGATCATGTCGGCCTCGGCCATCATGTCGAAGCTGTAGCGCAGCATCATGGTGAACGACAGGATGGTCGCCAGCGGGTTGGCCAAGTTCTGGCCGGCGATGTCCGGGGCCGAGCCGTGCACCGGCTCGTACAGCGCATAGCGCTTGCCGGTCACCGGGTCGGCGGCACCCAGCGAGGCCGACGGCAGCATGCCGAGCGAGCCGGTCAGCATGGCGGCGCAATCCGAAAGGATGTCGCCGAACATGTTTTCGGTCACCACCACGTCGAACTGCTTCGGGTTGCGCACCAGCTGCATGGAGGCGTTGTCGACGTACATGTGCGACAGCTCGATCTCCGGGTATTCCTCCTGTTGCAGCTTGATCATCTCCTCGCGCCACAGCACCGTGCATTCCAGCACGTTGGCCTTGTCGACCGAGCACACCTTCTTGTTGCGCTTCATCGCCAGGTCCATGGCGACGCGGCCGATGCGGGTAATTTCCGGCGTGGTGTAGACCAGCGAGTTGATGCCCTTGCGGGTGCCGTCCGGCAGCGTCTCGATGCCGCGCGGCTGGCCGAAGTACATGCCGCCGGTCAGCTCGCGCACGATCATGATGTCGAGGCCCTTGACGACCTCAAGCTTCAGGGTCGAAGCCTCGGCCAGCGCATCGAACACCACCGCCGGGCGCAGGTTGGCGAACAGGCCGAGTTCCTTGCGGATGCCGAGCAACCTGCGTTCCGGCTTGATGTCGAACGGCAGGTCGTCCCACTTGGGGCCGCCGACGGCGCCCAGCAGCACGGCATCCGCCGCCTTGGCCTTCTCCAGCGTGTCGGCCGGCAGCGGGCCGCCGGTGGCGTCGATGGCGGCGCCGCCGATGAGGCCCTCGGTCAGCTCGAAGCGCGCTTTGCCGCGCTGCGCCAGCCAGTCCATGATGCGCACCACCTGCGGCATCACCTCGGGGCCGATGCCGTCGCCGGGCAGGACGAGAACCTTCTTCGTGTCAGCCATGGTTGTCTCTCTCTCGGTCTTGATCTTGGTCTTGGTGGTCCGGGCGGCGGGCCGCCGCGGTCATGAAAAAGGGGGGCTCCGCCGTGCAAAGCCCCCCGTCATGCCGTCGCTGTCGGTCAGGCCGCCGTGGTGGCAGCCGGCACCGCCCACGGCGATTCGCGGCTCAGACGGTCCTCATAGGCGCTGATCTTGTCGTCCTTTTGCAGCGTCAGGCCGATGTCATCCAGCCCTTCCAGCAGGCAGTGCTTGCGGAAGGGGTCGATGTCGAAGCGGATCAGGCCGCCGTCGGGGCCGGTGATTTCCTGCTTCTCCAAATCCACCGTCACGGTGGCATTGGCGCCGCGGGCGGCATCGTCCAGCAGCTTGTCGACCTCGCTCTGCGGCAGGCGGATCGGCAGGATGCCGTTCTTGAAGCAGTTGTTGTAGAAGATGTCGGCGAAGCTGGGCGCGATGACGCAGCGGAAGCCGAAATCCAGCAGCGCCCACGGCGCATGTTCGCGCGACGAGCCGCAGCCGAAGTTGTCGCCGGCCACCAGGATGGTGGCATTGCGATAGGCCGGCTTGTTCAGCACGAAGTCGGCGATTTCGGCGCCGGCGTCGTCATAGCGCATCTCGAAGAACAGGTTCTTGCCGAGCCCGGTGCGCTTGATGGTCTTCAGGAACTGCTTGGGGATGATCATGTCGGTGTCGACGTTGATCATCGGCAGCGGCGCCGCGACGCCGGTCAGCTTGGTGAACTTATCCATCGTGCGTTCATCCCTTCCTGCGCGGCGACCAGGACGACAGGTTGGCGAAGAAGCCATCCTCGTCCTCGTCGGCCTCGAACTCGATCTCGATGTCGTCGTCGCCGTCGCAGGCCCGGAACTCGTCGTCCTCGTCGTCGGCCGGCGGCTCGCTCAGCAGATCGGCGGCGGAAAAGCGCGGCCAGATGCGGCTGAGCAGGCTCTCGGACACCTCGATCTCCGAGGTGATGAGGCCGTTGACGAAACGGGCGGTCGGGTCCACGAACAGCGATGCCATCGCGGCCTTGGCCATGGCTTTACCCTTCTCTCTTTCTCTCGCGCCGGGCAGGCCGGGCGGCGGGACTGCCGCCGGCCTGCACCGGGACACAGGCACTCGGTCTCTCTCGGCCCGTCCGGCGGTCCCGCTCTGGCGGCGGGATCGGCCGGCGGGCCGCAGGGTCAAGCCGGAACCGCGTCCACCGCCGGCAGCTTGCGGACGTCGGTGAGACGGCCGGTGACGGCGGCGGCGGCGGCCATGGCCGGGCTGCACAGGTGGGTGCGGCCACCACGGCCCTGGCGGCCCTCGAAGTTGCGGTTCGAGGTGGAGGCGCAACGCTCGCCCGGCGCCAGCTTGTCGGCGTTCATGGCGAGGCACATGGAGCACCCCGGCTCGCGCCATTCAAAGCCGGCAGCCTTGAAGATTTCGTCAAGGCCCTCGGCTTCCGCCTGTTCCTTCACCAGGCCGGAGCCCGGCACCACCATGGCGGAGACACCGGCGGCCACCTTGCGGCCCTTGGCGACCTCGGCGGCGGCGCGCAGGTCTTCGATGCGGCCATTGGTGCAGGAGCCGATGAAGACGCGGTCGATGGCGACCTCTTCCAGCGGCGTGCCGGCGGCGAGGCCCATGTACTCCAGCGAGCGGGCAGCGGCCTTCTGCTTGGCGGCGTCCTTGAAGCTATCCGGCGCCGGAATGGCGGCGCTGATCGGCGCCACGTCTTCCGGGCTGGTGCCCCAGGTGACGTGCGGCTCGATGGCGGCGGCGTCCAGCTCGATCTCGACGTCGAAGTGGGCGCCGGGGTCGGTCTTCAGCGTCTTCCAGTAGGAGACGGCGGCTTCCCAGGCGGCGCCCTTGGGGGCCATGGGGCGGCCCATCAGGTAGTCGAAGGTGATGGCGTCGGGGGCGATCAGGCCGGCGCGGGCGCCCGCCTCGATGGTCATGTTGCAGACCGTCATGCGGCCTTCCATGGACAGCGCCTCGATGGCCTCGCCGGCGTATTCGACGACGTAGCCGGTGCCGCCGGCGGTGCCGAGGCGGCCGATGATGGCGAGCACGATGTCCTTGGCGGTGACGCCGGGACCGACGTAGCCCTTCACGGTCACCCGCATGTTCTTGGCCGGCGCCTGCAACAGCGTCTGGGTGGCGAGCACATGCTCGACCTCGGAGGTGCCGATGCCGAAGGCCAGCGCGCCGAAGGCGCCATGGGTGGCGGTGTGGCTGTCGCCGCAGACGATGGTGGTGCCCGGAAGGGTGAAGCCCTGCTCCGGCCCGACGATGTGCACCACGCCCTGGCGGATGTCGGTCATGGGGAAGTACGGCACGCCGAATTCGGCGGTGTTCTTCTCCAGCGTCTCGACCTGGATGCGGCTTTCCTCGTCGGCGATGCCGGCGGAGCGATCGGTGGTGGGCACGTTGTGGTCGGCGACCGCCAGCGTGTTCTGCGGCCGGCGGACCTGGCGGCCGGTGTTGCGCAGACCTTCAAAGGCCTGCGGGCTGGTGACCTCGTGCACCATGTGGCGGTCGATGTAGAGCAGGCAGGTGCCATCATCCTGCACGTCCACCAGGTGCGACTGCCAGATCTTGTCGAAGAGGGTGCGGGGCTCGGCCATCTCCGATCCACTCCATGTCGGTGTGTTGCATCAATGCAGCCGACCGTTGCCGATCGTCTGCGCCCTCAGGCGCCGGGCGGGCGCGCTGGCGCCCTGGTGCCGCCACCGCGGCATCGGCCCGAAACGGGCCGCATTCCCCCCAACTTCCCCGAGGCATGCGGAGCATATGAAAACCGGGCGCGCCTGTCCAACGGAGTCGGACCGTGCGCGCCCGGTGATACAGAACGGGTGCCATCGTGTGTCACGACGGCACCCGCCAAGAGCCTCAGCCCTCGTTCTTCTTGGCGCGCAGGTCCTGGTCGACCTGACGCTCGTGCGCCTTCGCCTTGATGGTCGCCTGGGTGTCCTCGACGATACGGGCGGAACGGCCGCGACGGTCGCGCAGGTAGTACAGCTTCGCGCGGCGCACCTTGCCGCGACGCACCACCTCGATGCGCTCCAGCGCCGGGGAGTACAGCGGGAACACGCGCTCGACGCCTTCGCCGAAGGAAATCTTGCGGACGGTGAAGGAGCTGTTGATGCTGTCGTTCTTGCGGGCGATGCACACGCCTTCGTAGGCCTGGGTGCGCTCGCGGTTGCCTTCAACGACCTTCACATGCACGCGCACGGTGTCGCCGGGGGCGAAATCGGGAATGCCGTGCTCGGGGGTGAGCTTGGCGACCTGCTCTTTTTCGAGCTGTTCGATAATGTTCATGGGATCAACCCTCTTGCTCTTGCTTCTGGGCGGCGACGTAGCGGGACCACAGGTCCGGGCGGCGCTGCCGGGTGATGTCCTCGGCCTGGTCCCGACGCCAGGCCTCTATTCGGGCGTGATGCCCACTCATCAAGACCTCCGGCACCGGGATGCCGTTCCAGACCTGCGGCCGCGTATACAGCGGGTGTTCCAGCAGGCCGGTCTCGAAACTCTCCTTTTCCAGCGACTCGATCTTGCCGACCACGCCGGGAAGCATGCGCACCACCGCGTCCAGCAGGACGATGGCCGCCGCTTCGCCGCCGGATAGCACGAAGTCGCCGACGCTGATCTCCAGAACGCCCCGGGCGTCCAGCACGCGCTGGTCGACCCCTTCATAGCGTCCGCAGAGGATCGTCACCGCCGGCTGCCGGGCCAAATCCTTCACCAGCGGCTGGTCAAGCACCTTGCCCCGGGGGGTGAGGTAAATGACCGGCCCCTCGCCGGGCCAGACCGACCCGATGGCGGTATCCACGACGTCGGGACGCATGACCATGCCGGCCCCGCCCCCGAACGGCGTATCATCGACGGTGCGGTGTTTATCGCGCGCGAAGGATCGGATGTCCACCGTTTCCAGCGACCACAGGCCATCGGCCTGGGCCTTGCCGGCCAGGGAATGCCCGAGCGGCCCCGGAAACATCTCCGGAAACAGCGTCAGGACCACGGCCCGGAAGGCCGCGACGGTCATTCCCGCTCCCCGTCGCCGCCGTCGGCCTCGGGGTCGCCCGCCTCGGCCTCGCGGTGATCCTCCGGCCGCGACTCGTCGGTGAGCCCGGCCGGCGGGTCGATCACCACCCGACCGGCGGCGACGTCCACCACCGGCACCACGGCGCGGGTGAACGGCACCAGCACCGGCTTGGCGATCAGGCCGCCGGTCACCGGCGCCAGTTCCAGAATGTCGCCGGCGCCGAAATCGTAGACGGCGGCCACCGTGCCGACCACGCCGGAACCGTCGGCCATCTCGGCCGTCAGCCCGACCAGGTCGGCATGATAGAACTCGTCCTCGGCCAGGGCCTGCGGCGGCAGCGACGCACGCGGCAGATAGAGGCGGGTGCCCTTCAGCGCCTCGGCGGCGTTGCGGTCGGTGACGCCCTTGATGGCGCAGGTCACCGTGCCCTTGGCCATGCCCTTGACGCGCAGGGTGAAGGTCCGCTGCCCGCTTTCCGTCTGGACGGGGCCATAGGCGGCCACGCCCTCGGGATCGCCGGTGAAGCTCTTCACCTTGACGTCGCCACGGATGCCGTGGGCGCCGACAATGACGCCCACCAGCACCCGATCCTCAGTTCCTTGCGCGGCCATGGCCGGTTCCGACGCCATAGGAGATGCGGCAGCCGATTACTCGGCCGCGCCTTCCTCGGCGGCGGCAGCGGCGGCGGCGGCCTTCTCGGCGGCCTCGCGCAGACGCTCCTGCGCCTTCGCCTTCGGCTGGTTCTTCTTGGTCTGCTCCGGCACGGCGGCGGCTTCGACCAGACCGGCCTGCGACAGCAGCTTGCGGACGCGATCGGTCGGCTGGGCGCCGCTGGCGATCCAGTACTGGACGCGCTCGGTCTTCAGGGCCAGGCGGTCGTTGTGCTCGGTCGGCAGGATCGGGTTGTAGGTGCCCAGCTTCTCGATGAAGCGGCCATCGCGCGGGGCGCGGGCGTCGGCAACGACGATGCGGTAGAACGGACGCTTCTTGGCACCGCCGCGCGACAGGCGAATCTTCAGGGACATGTACCGGTCTCCAGGTTCTTCAACAAAACAAAGGTCGATGGCAGAGCCGCAGCGGCCCGGCCGGTGAGCGGGGAGGCGGCGGCGGCACGGGGCCGCCACCGGCCCGTCATTTCTTCTTGCCCTTCTGCATGGCCTTCAGCAGATCCGGCGGCAGACCGCCGGGCAGGCCCTTGCCGAGCGCGGACAGGTCGGGCATGCCGCCACCGGCACCGCCCTTGCCGCCCATGCCTTGCAGCATCTCGGGCGGCAGGGCGCCCTGCATGCCGGCCGGCGGCATGGCGCCGCCGAACATCTTCGACATGGCGCCCATCAGGCCCTTCTTGCCGCCCATCTTCTTCATGCGCTTCATGACGTCGGCCATCTGCTGATGCTGTTTCAGCAGCTTGTTGACCTCCTGCACCGTGGTGCCGGACCCTTCCGCCACGCGCTTCTTGCGGCTGGCCTTCAGAAGGTCGGGGTTGCGGCGCTCGCGCTTGGTCATGGACAGGATGATGGCTTCCTGCCGCTTGATCATCTTGTCGTCGATCTTGGCGGCGTCGAGCTGCTTCTGCATCTTGCCGATGCCCGGCAGCATGCCGAGGATGCCCTTGATGTCGCCCATCTTCTGGATCTGGCGCAGCTGCGACAGCATGTCGTCCATGTCGAACTTGCCGTCGAGCAGCTTGGCCGCCATCTTCTCGGCCTCTTCGGCCTCGAAGGTGGCGGCGGCCTTCTCCACCAGGCTGACCACGTCGCCCATGCCGAGGATGCGGCCGGCGATGCGGTCGGCGTGGAAGCCTTCCAACTGGTCCAGCTTCTCGCCCATGCCGAGCAGCTTGATCGGCTTGCCGGTGACGGCGCGCATGGACAGCGCCGCGCCGCCGCGGGCATCGCCGTCGACGCGGGTCAGCACGATGCCGGAAATGCCGATCTTCTCGTTGAACTCGCGCGCCAGGTTGACGGCGTCCTGGCCGATCATGGCGTCGGTGACGAGCAGGGTCTCGGCCGGGCGGACGACATCGCGCACCTGGGCGACCTCGTCCATCAGCTCCTGGTCGATGTGCAGGCGGCCGGCGGTGTCGAGGATGACCACGTCGAAGCCGCCCTTGCGGGCCTCGTCCATGGCGCGGCGGGCGATCTCCACCGGCATCTGGCCGGGGACGATGGGCAGGCTGACCACTTCGGCCTGGGCCGCCACCACTTCCAGCTGCTTTTGGGCCGCCGGGCGGTAGACGTCGAGGGAGGCGACCATCACCTTCTTGCGCTCGCGGGTGCGCAGGCGCAGGGCGAGCTTGCCCGAGGTGGTGGTCTTGCCCGAGCCTTGCAGGCCGACCATGAGGATCGGCACCGGCGGGGCGGCGCGCAGGTTGATGGCGCTGTCCTCATCGTCGGCGCCGAGGGTGTCGACCAGCACGTCGTGGACGATCTTGACGACCATCTGGCCCGGGGTGATCGACTTGATCACCTCCTGGCCGACGGCGCGTTCCTTCACCTTGGCGACGAAGTCCTTGACCACCGGCAGGGCGACATCCGCCTCCAGGAGGGCGACGCGCACCTCGCGCATGGCCTCCGAGACGTCGGCCTCCGACAGCGCACCGCGACCGCGGAGCTTGTCGAAGACGGTGCCGAGCCGGCTGGACAGACTTTCAAACATGCGAATCCTTTTGGCGTCGCGTCGACCAAGCGGTATCGCGCCAGTGCGCGAACCCTCGCGGACTGGCGTGCCCCCTCGGGAGCCATGAGCCCGAAGCAGCGTGAAGACACACTCCGCCCCTGGGGACGAAGGTGAGGGTGTAATAGGCGGTCCTTACGCCGGAGTCAAGCGAAGGGGCGGGACGAAAACCTTGGCGAAGGCGCTGGCGAGCGGCACAGTGGCGCCATGCTGGAGTCGCTGCCCTCTCTCCTCCACCCCCACGGCCTTATCCCGCGCGGCGCCCTGCACCCGCCGGAGGGCGGTTCGATCGTGCTTGTCGGCAATGCCGGGCCAGCCATGTGGCGGGCGTTTTCCCGCGCCCGTCAGGCCGAAGACCGGCCGCATGAGCTGGATGCCTGGACCCGGCGGGTGATGGAGCCCGTCGCGGCGGCGGTTGGTGCGCGGGTGGTGTTTCCGTTCGAGGGGCCACCCTACCATCCGTTCCAACGCTGGGCCATGGCAGCGGAAGGGCTGAAGCCGTCGCCGGTCGGCGTTCTGCTGCACCCACGATACGGGCCGTGGCATGCCTACCGCGCCGCCCTGTTGTTCGATGCGCGGCTGCCGCTGCCGGAACGCCGGCCAGTGCCGCACCCATGCGACTCCTGCCAAGCAAAGCCCTGCCTCGCCGCCTGCCCGGTGAGCGCCTTCACCGCCGGCGGCTACGATGTCGTCGCCTGTCGGGCGCATGTGCGGTCGGAAGCCGGAGCACCCTGCCGGGGCGGCGGCTGCCTCGCGCGGCATGCCTGCCCGGTGGGCGAGCCCTACGCGCCGGAACAGGCCGCTTTTCACATGGCGGCCTTCGTCGGCGCCGAGGTCAGCTGAAGGTGGGGATGCGCTTGACCGTCACCGGCGGCGTCTCGACCCGCGCGGCGACGATGAGAATGTGGCTGACCGGCTCGCCCTCAGCCGGTGCCGCCGGCAGAACCAGGCGTTGCCAGATCTGCTCCTCGCCCGCGAAGCGGGCCTTGTAGCTGCGCCACACCGGACCGCGCCGCTCCAGCGCGGTGGCGAATTCGTACTCGATCAGCTGCCGCTGGCTGGCCGGCAGGGTGCCTTCGGGGATGCTGTCGAGGGCAAGGCCGGTCAGATCGGTCTGAAAGGCGGCCCGCAATGCCGGCCCGTACCAGCGGTACCAGTAGGTGCCGTCGCGCCGTTCGATGATCACCGCATTGGCACGCCAGCGCGCCAGATCGACGCGCAGCATGTCGGCCGCCAGCGGCAGCCCCCGATCCCAGCCGAGGGCCTGCCACAGCGCGTAAAGCTCCCGCAGCGGCGGGACCAGGGAGTCGACGACGCTCTGCTTCAGCATGACTGCCGGTCTAAGACTTTAGGCGGAGGCGGCCAAGCTGCGCAAAGGTGTATGGCGGCCGGAAAAAGGTCCGCGCTCACTCCGGTCGATAGGGTTGCTCCGGCGCTCCCTCGGGGGCGAAATCGCCCCGGCCTTGCTGCCGACGGTGTGCTTTCAAGGCCCAGGCGACGGATGGGAAGGCGAGGCCGTGCCAGGGAATGTCATTCCAGGGCAGCAGCGCCACCTCCAGGCTTTCCGGTCCCGGTGCGTGCTCGGCGTCCACCATGTCCGCCCGGTAGATGAGATGAACCTGACTGATGTGAGTGAGGCTGTAGACACCAAGCAGCGGCCCGATACGGACCTTGGCCCGCGCCTCCTCCCACACTTCGCGGGCGGCGCCGGCTTCGGTGCTCTCGTTCAGTTCCATGAACCCGGCGGGGATGGTCCAGAAGCCCTGGCGCGGCTCGATGGCGCGGCGGGCGAGCAGGTAGCGGTCGCCCCAGGTGGCAACGGCCCCGACGATGATCTTGGGGTTCTCGTAAGCGATGAAACCGCAGTCGTCGCATACCAGACGGGGACGCTCGTCGCCCTCGGGCACGCGCTCCACCACCGGACCGCGCGGGGCCGCCGTTCCGTCACTCATGGGAGATATCCGCTCGCTGCCGGTCATGGCCTCCAATGTGCGCGCCGTCCTCGTCGAGGGCAAGGGCGCCAACTGGCGCAGGGGCCTTGGCAGTGGCGCCAACGGAAAACGGCGCCGGATTGCTCCGGCGCCGCTTCCTGTATCAGCCGCTCCGTGGGGGAGCGGAGCCGCGTCCTTACTGGATGCGGATCATTACGCGACGGTTCTGCGGCTCGCGCACACCATCGGCGGTCGGAACCAGCGGCTGCGACTCGCCCTCGGCGGCGATCGCCATGACGTTGCGCGGCACGCCCTGGCTTTCCAGGTAGGTGGCGACGGCCTCGGCGCGACGCATGGACAGAGCCATGTTGTACTGGTCGGTGCCCGAACGGTCGGCGTGACCGGTGACGTTGATCACGGTCGGGTTGGAGTTGCGGGCCGAGGAGGCGGCCTGGCTCAGAACCGACTGCGCTTCCGGGGTCAGGTTGGCGCGGTCGAATTCAAAGAACACCAGGTAGTCGCGGGCGGCCGGACGCTGGGCCACCGGCTCGGGCTGCGGCGCCGGGG
>JAEWWF010000016.1 GCA_023396465.1 Pseudomonadota bacterium | reverse complement strand
CTCGGATCGGCGGAACAGCGGCGACACCCGGCGCTGCCAGAACCCCGCGATGCCCTCGGGGAAGGCGATCACCAGCACCACGATGAGGGCGCCGAGCACCAGCTTCCAGAACTCGATCTGGCTCATCATGTAGATGGACAGCGCCTTGTAGGCGGCGGCGCCGACGATGGGACCGCCGACCGTCTGCAATCCGCCCAGCAGCACCATCACCAGACCGTCGACCGAGGTCGGGATGCCGACCACGTCGGGGAAGACGCTGCCCTTGAGGTAGGCATAGAGCGTGCCGGCGATCCCGGCGAAGGC
The DNA here is from genome assembly GCA_023396465.1 of Pseudomonadota bacterium. Taxonomy (GTDB): domain Bacteria; phylum Pseudomonadota; class Alphaproteobacteria; order Rhodospirillales; family Rhodospirillaceae; genus Caenispirillum. The sequence continues at coordinate 4,311 of JAEWWF010000016.1, read as the reverse complement.
GCCGGCCAGGGTGAAGGCCATCCACTGGATGCGGCGGCGGTCGATGCCGATGCTCTCCGCCCGCGTCACGCTGTCGCGGCAGCCGCGCACCGCATAGCCGAAGGGCGAGAAGACGATACGGCGGATGGCATAGATGCAGGCCGCGCACAGCGCCAGCGCCACGTAATAGAACACCGCCGGATCGGAGGCCCAGCGGCTCGGCCAGATGCCGAGGATGCCGTTGTCGCCGCCGGTGACGTCGTACCATTGGAAGATGACGGACCACACGATCTGGGCGAAGGCCAGGGTCAGCATCGCCAGGTAGACACCGGACAGCCGCACGCAGAACCAGCCGAACACGATGGCCCCCGCCACCGCCAGCAACGGCCCGATCAGCAGCGCCATTTCCATGGGGGCGCCCAGGTACTTCACCAGCATGCCGGCGCCATAGGCACCAAGTCCGAAATAGGCGGCATGGCCGAAGGACACCATGCCCCCCACCCCCATCATCAGATGCAGGCTGGCGGCGAACAGGGCGAAGATCAGAAGCTCGGTGCCGACCGACAGAACATAGGTGCCGGAGACCAGCGGCATCAGCGCCAGGGCGATCAGGACCGCCACCATGGCGTTGCGTCCCCGCGTCCCGAAGCGGCGGAACGGCTGCACCGCCGTGCCGATGGCCGGGCGAGCATGGCTCTCGGCGCGGCCCAGCAGACCATGCGGCCGCACCACCAGCACCACCGCCATCACCAGGAACACCAGCACCAGGCTGATCTTGGGGAACAGCAGGATGCCGAAGGCGTTCAGCTCGGAGATGAGGACGGCGGCGAGGAAGGCGCCGAACACATTGCCGAGGCCGCCGATGACCACCACCACGAAGACCTCGACAATGACTTGCAGGCCCATCATGTGATGCACCGCCTCGCGCGGCAGCTGCACCGCCCCGCCCAGAGCGGCAAGAAAGATGCCGAGCGCGAAGACCGAGGTGAACAGCCACGACTGGTTGACGCCCAGCGCCGACACCATGGTGCGGTCCTGGGTCGCGGCGCGCACCAGCACGCCCCAGCGGGTCTTCTTGAACAGCAGCCACAGGCCGCCGAGCACCAGCGGGCCGATGGCGATGAGCAGGAAATCATAGGCCGGGAACATCTGCCCGAAGACCGAGACCGCCCCTTCCAGCCCCGGCGCGCGCGGGCCGAGCAGTTCCATCGGGCCCCAGATCATGATGACCAAGTCCTCGATCATCAGCGTCAGGCCGAAGGTGGCGAGCAACTGGAACAGCTCCGGCGCCTCGTAGATGCGGCGCAGCAGGGTCATTTCCACCAGCGCCCCCAGCGCCGCCACGATCACCGCCGCCAGCAGCAGCGCGGTCCAGAATCCGAGCGGCCCGCTCAGGTGCTGCGTCAGGGTGAAGGCGACATAGGCGCCGAGCATGTAGAAGGCGCCATGGGCGAAGTTCACGATACGGGTGACGCCGAAGATGATGGACAGGCCGCTCGCCACCAGGAACAGCGACGAGGCGCTGGCCAGTCCATTGAGAAACTGCACGAAAAGGAAGTCCACGTCCTGCACTCCGATCGCCGAAGGGGGCGGGTCTGGAAGGAACGGGGCGACCGCGACGGTCGGAGGAAGGGGCGCCGGAACGCCCTCCCCCGCCCGACCGTCGGGCGCCTGACCGACCGGCGACGGCGATCAGCCGGCGGGACGCAGGGCCTTCACCTCGTCCTCCGGCGGCAGGAAGTCGGCGCCGTCGCGATACTCGACGTCGACCATGGTGCCCTTGCCGTCCTCCACCGCCGTGCGGCCGACGAAGGCGCCCAGGGTCGACTGGTGATCGGCGGCGCGGAAGGTGATCGGGCCAAGCGGCGTCGCAACCCCGATGCCCTTGGCGGCCTGCACCAGCGCGTCGGTGTCGGTGGAGCCGGCCTTCTTCAGCACCTCGGCCACCGACATCATGGTGGCGTAGCCGACGATGGAGCCCAGGCGCGGATAGTCGTTGAACTTGGCCTGATAGGCGTCGAGGAACGCCTGGTGATCCGGGGTGTCGATCTTGTCCCACGGATAGCCGGTGACGATCCAGCCTTCCGGGGTTTCGGCGCCCAGCGGGTCGATGTACTCGGGCTCGCCGGTCAGCAGGCTGACCACTTGGCGGTTCTGGAACAGGCCGCGCGTCGTGCCCTCGCGCACGAACTTGATGAGGTCGGGACCGAAGGTGACGTTGAAGATGGCCTCCGGCTGCGACCGCGCCAGCGCCTGCACCACCGAGCCGGCGTCGATCTTGCCCTGCGGCGGCCACTGTTCGTCCACCCACTCGATGTCCGGGCGGCGCTTGCTGAGGGCTTCCTTGAACACGGCGACGGCGGAGGTGCCGTATTCATAGTTGGGCGCGACGGTCGCCCACCGCTTGGCCGGCAGTTTGGCGGCCTCGTCGGCCAGCATGTTGGCCTGCATGTAATTGGAAGGCCGCAGGCGGAAGGTGTAATTGTTGCCCTTGCTCCACACCATGGCGTCGGTCAGCGGTTCGGCGGCCATGAAGAAAATGCGCCGCTGGTTGGCGTAGTCGGCGACCGCGAGACCGATGTGGGAGAAGAACGTCCCCATCAGCAGATCGACGCCTTCGCGCGACACCAGTTCGTTGGCGGCGGTGACCGCGTCGCCCGGTTTGCCGGCGTCATCCTTGGAGATCACCACCACCTCGGCGCCATTGATGCCGCCGGCCTGGTTGATCTGCTCCAGCGCCAACTGCCAGCCCTTGCGGTAGGGCTCGGTGAAGGCGGGCAACGCCGTGTAGCTGTTGATTTCGCCGATCTTGATGGCATCGGCCGCCTGCACGGCCGTTGAAGACAGTGCCACCGTCGCCGCCAGCGCGGCAAGGGTGGTCCGAACGAACCCAGTTTTACGCACCATATGAGCCTCCTGTTCGCCCTGTGGGGCCGGCGTCTCTGGTTGGATTATCGTCCGCCTGGCCCGTTTTTCCTGTGAAGAGCCATTACCGCAGACCGTCTTCTCCCTTGGCCTCCTGCTTGGTCAGCCCGCCCACCCGGGGCAGCGGCCGGCCGCTGTCGGTGACCGCCACGGCCACCAGGATCTCGTCCGCCCGGGGGGCGTCGTTGATCTGCACTTCCATGCCGTCGAAGTGACTGCGCACGTAGGCAGCATCCTTGTGGCCGAGCGGAATGTCGAGCACCTGACCCGGCCCGCCCCGCTTCTTCGACGACGGCACCAGCGCCGCCCCCTTCTCCACCGCCTGGCGCAACGGCGCGCCAAGCTTGGGGTGGAGGATGGCGGCGGCATGTTCCAGTTCGCCGTTCTCGCCCACCAGGGCCGCCTTGCCATAGCTTTCCACGGCCGCCGGCGCAATACCGAGCGCCGCCACCGCCCGCCGGCCGAGCAGGTCACCCAGCTCGGCGCCGATGTCCATCAGCGGCGTCAGATCCTCGACGTAACGGCCGGCGAAGGGGTTGGCGATCACCGCCACGGCGGCGGCGCGGCGGGTGGGCGGGCTGATCTCGCGCCCCATCTCGCGGTGGATTTCGTCCACCACCACCATCAGCTTGCGGATGTCAGCGCTCATCGCAACCCGTCCTCCCCCGTGATGTCGGACGCCTTCAGGCCGCCGACCCGTTCATGGATGCGCGGGCCGGTGGTCATCACCAGCACCACCGCCAGTTCGTCGGCGCGCGGGGCGTCGGGGATGCCGACCTCCATGGCGTCGAAGTGACTGCGCACGTAGGAGGCGTTGACGTGGGTCACCGGCACGTCCAGCCGCGTGCCCGGCCCCCCGACCTTCTTGGTCGACGGCACGATGGCCTTGGCGTCGCCCAGCGCCTCGCGCATGGCGTAGCCACCGGGGACATGCCACAGGGCGCCGTGCTCCAGCTCACCGCCAGCGCCAACGATGGCGCCCTTGCCGTAGCCCTGCACCACCGCCGGATCACCGCCCAGCGCCGCGATAAGGCGGTCGGCCATGGCGAGGCCGAGCGGCTTCAGGTCTTCCATGAAGCCCTGGATGTCCGGTTCATAGCGCCCGGCGTAGGGGTTGGCGATGACGCTGACGATGGCGGCGCGGCGAAGCGGCGCGGCGGCACGCGGGCCGCCTTCGTGGAAGATGTCTTCCACCACCACCTGCTGCTTGCGCAGCACGACCTCAGGCATGGATACGGTCCTCCCTCTGTGATGGTGTGGGCAGGCGGCGCGGCGACGGCGGCGCCATCAGCAGGTCGGGCGCCCCCACCAGCCGCACCTGCCGGTCGAGCACCAGCACGGCGGCGGCGATGAGACCACGGGCGCGCATGGCCTCGGCGGCGTGGCGGCCGGCGGTCAGGGCGGCGG
>JAEWWF010000398.1 GCA_023396465.1 Pseudomonadota bacterium | reverse complement strand
TCGACACGGCCTCCATCACGGAAATCCGTAACGTGCGGGGCCAGCTGCCCGCCGCCGAGTGTCATTACATGCATCCGATCAAGTCGCCGGATGCCATCGCCGAGGCTTACTATAAGCACGGCGTGCGATCCTTCGTGCTCGATCACGAGGACGAACTGGCGAAGATTCTGAGGGTCACCCGCAACGCCCGCGACCTCACCCTGGTGGTGCGGCTGGAGATGCCGCGCGGTCAGGCGCTGATGGACCTGTCGGGCAAGTTCGGGGCGCCGGTCGGCGAGGCGGCCCGCCTGCTGCGTCAGTGCGCGCCGGTGGCCCGGCGCATCGGCCTGACCTTCCATGTTGGCTCGCAATGCGTCGACGTGCGGGCCTTCGGCGTCGCCATGGATCTGGTCGGCGAGACGCTGAAGCAGGCGCGGGTGGAGATCGATCTGCTCGACGTCGGCGGTGGATTTCCCGGCCAGTACACCGGCGAGGAGCCGGCGTTCGAGGCGTTCTGTGACGAGATCCGCGCCGGTGTCGCCCGCATTGGCCTGCCCGACAGCTGCCGTCTGCAATGCGAACCCGGCCGCGCCCTGGTGTGGGATGGATTGTCGGTCATCTGCCGGGTGGACTTGCGGCGGGGATCGTCGGTCTATCTCAATGATGGCACTTACGGCAGTTTGTCGGAGTTGAAGTATCTCGGGCCGTGTTTCCCCATTTCCGTCATCCGCCGCTCTGGCGAGGCGGTGAGCGGCGAGTGGGATGATTTCCAGCTCTTCGGGCCGACCTGTGACTCGGTGGACAGCATGCCCGGCCCGCACCGCATGCCGGCCGACATCCGTACCGGCGACTGGATCGAAATCGGCTTGATGGGTGCTTACTCCAACGCCCTGCGCACCCATTTCAACGGTTTCCACGCCGACCGTTTCGTGGAAATCCGCCACGAGGACGACGGCGGCAAGGTGACGTGGCTGGGCGACTACAAGGCCCGCAAGGTGGCCTGACGGTCCCCGCCGCCAGAAGACCGAAAACCCCGGAACGGCCGTCGCCGCTCCGGGGTTTTTCGTGCATGCGGCTTGACGGTGTGGCGAATGTAGCGCAAATGTAGTTCATTGCGTGCCGCTTCGGCGCGAGGAGGCTTGCCATGACCCACCACACCATTTCCGCCCGCGATGCCAACCAGCAGTTTTCCCGCCTGCTCCGGCAGGTGGAGGAGGAGGGGGAGGAAGTCACCATCACCCGCCGCGGCACCCCGGTCGCCCGGCTGGTGCCGGCGGAGGGGGAGGCGGATCGACGGGCCCAGGCGGTGGCGGAGCTTCGCCGCGTTCTGAGGGGCGGCTATCGCATGGGCGGCGCCACCTTCAACCGGGATGAAGCCTATGAGCGCTGAGGCCGTCGGTGCCGGCTCCGCCCCGGCGCCCCGTTTCACCTTCGACACCAACATCCTGATCTACGCCCATGATGCCGATGCCGGACGCCGCCACGAGATCGCCGCCGCTCTGATCGAGCGGGCGCTGGGCCGGCACAACTGCGTCATCACGCTGCAGACGCTGGCGGAGACCTTTCATGTCCTCCGGCGCCGCGGCGTGGTGGCGGTCGAGGAGGCGGCGGCCCTTGTACGCACCTACCGGGATGCCTTTCCTGTCGTTGCCGCCGACGAAACCACCTTTCTCGATGCGGTGGACGCGGTGCGCGACCATCAATGGGCCTTCTGGGACGCCATGATCTGGGCGACGGCGCGCCGTGCCGGCTGCGAGGTGATCGTTTCCGAGGATGGGCAGGATGGCCGGCGGCTCCTGGGCGTGACGGTGGTGAACCCCTTTGCCGAGCGGCCGTCGCCCCTGCTGGACGCCATCTTTGCATGACCGCCGTCCTCGGCATCGATGTCGGCTGGGCGGCCGGGCGCAAGTCTTCCGCCGCCTGCCGGCTGGAGTGGGACGCCGGCGCGGTCGGCTGGCGCATCGTCCGCATGGGCACCGATGCGACGGAGCGGCGGGCGGTGCTGGCGGAACTGGTGGGGGAGGGGGTGGCGGTCTGCGCCATCGACGGGCCGCTGCACGGCTCGCTCGCCGTCATGGATCGCTACCGCCTGCCGGAACGCCTGCTGACGCGCGGCTTCGGGCGCATCGGCAAGCCCGGCCAGTCCAACAGCCCGACCGGCCGCCGCCTGAACGAGGAAGCCAACGCCTTCGCCCGGCTGGTGCTGGAGACGGGGCGCCTGGCCCCGGCGGCCTTCCCCACCGCCATCCACCCCTGCGCCCTGGCGGAAGCTTTTCCCACCAGCTTCCTCGGCACCATGATGCCCGGCGGTCGGGTGCCGGAGCACGGCCTGCGCTCCGATGTCTATTGGAGCCACCTGACCGCCGCCGCGCCGTCCCCACCCCAGGATCTGCTGACGGCCTTGCTCGCCGACCTGCTGCCCGGTCTGGCCCGCACGCAGGACGTGACCGCCGTGCGGGATCACGACGAGCGGGCGGCCCTGGTTTGTGCCCTGACGGCGGCGGCCATCGCGGCCGACCGCTATGTGGCGGTTGGAGACGCCGCCGACGGCTACATCCACCTTGGTCCGTGGACGCAGCCGTGGGCGCTCGACCAACTGCACGCCAATGCCGCCGCCTGTGACCGGCCGGAGAGCGTCATCCTGCGGCGGCGGTGACGGCGGTCAGCGGGTCAATCGGGCGATCCACTCCGGCAGAGCGAAGGCGGCGGAATGGACGGCGGCGTTGTAATAATCGGTGCCCAGGCTGGCGGCGTCCACCCGGCGGGCCACCTCGTCGACCGGCAGGGTGCCGAGGGCGGTGCCGCGCGAGGCCCAGGTCAGCGCCATGAAACCGCCGATATAGGTGGGGGTGACGGTCAGATAGGTGCCGGCATGGGGAAACACGCCGCGCAACTGCGCCATGGTCTCGGTCAGTTCCTCGGGCTGGAAGAACGGACAGCCGTTCTGGAACACGGCGATGCCGCGATCGCTGAGGGCGCGCTTCAGAAGCTCGTAGAACTCGGTGGCGAACAGCACCTGCGCCGGGCCGATGGGATCGGGACGGTCGGCGATGATCAGATCGTAGCGGCCGGCGGCCTCGTCCCGCTTGAGGAACTCGAAGGCGTCCTCGATGTGCAGGTGGAAGCGCGGGTTGTCGAAGGCCCCCTTGTTGACATGGGCGAAGTGCTGGCGACAGGCTTCCACCACCTGGCCGTCGATCTCGCACATGTCGACGTCGACGTTGGGGTGCTTCAGGCATTCCTCGGCGATGGCGCCATCGCCGCCGCCGACGATCATCGCCCGCGCCACATCGCCATGCTCGATCATCGGCAGATGGGTGAGCATCTCGGAATAGGCCGATTCGTCGCGGTCGGAAATCTGCACCACGCCGTCCAGCGTCATGACGCGACCGAGCGCCAGGGTGTCGAAAATCTGGATGTGCTGGAACTCGGACCGCCGGTTCACCAGCATGTCGCCCTCGACGGCCACATGCTGGCCATAGCCCTTGTAGAGGGTCTCGGAGAAGATGGTCGCCATCGGCTCGCGGCTCCGCCTTGTCTGGGTGTCTCGGTGTCGGGTGAGCCGGTGGATATAGACCACCCGCGCCCCTGGGTCACGGGAAAATCCCGCGGCCCAAGGACGTCGACGGCGGGCGGAGACCGCCGAACGGGGGCGTCCTACTCCTCGCTTTCCTGCGAGGCGACGTAGCGCAGGCCCTGAAGCGCGGTCTTGAACCGGGCATCGGTGGAACCGGCGGCATAGACCATGTAGACCGGGCGGCGGAAGCGTGGGGCGTCGTCCTTGATGTGCAACCGCCCTTCGGCCAGATGCTGGCGCACCAGCCGCACCGGGAAGTAACCGGCGCCGCCGTTCTCCAGGATGTACTGGAGGCCGAGTGGCCCATGGCTGACGTAGAGCGGCGGCGTGTTTAGCGTCGGGAAGGCGTTGGAGTGGGATATGGCGAACTCCGGCCCCCAGTTCACGAACACATAGTCCGGCGTGAAGGGGGCGCTGGTGGTGGTGTCGGTGGAGACCAGCACCAGTTGTTCCTCCATCAGTTCCTCTGTCACCAGGCCGACCCGGTGGCTGGGCGTGTACATCACGCCGATGTCGAGCAGCCCTTCCGCCAATTGGCGCATCAGTCCATCGGACAGGCCGACCTCGGCGTGGATGGCGACGTCGGGCATGGAGGTGCGCATCCATGGCAGCCACTTCAGCAGCAGCCGGTCCCACAGGGTGAACTGGCCGCCGATGGTGATCATGGTCTGGAAGTTGTCGGGCAGGCCGACTTCCTGCTTCGCCTGATACCAGGCCCGCACCATGGTCTCGGCCGAGCGCTTGAACTGCTGCCCCGCCTGGGTGACCTGCACCCCCGCCTTGGAGCGGATGAACATGGGGCGGCCGAGCAGTTCCTCCAGCGTCTTGATGCGGGTGGAGACGGTCGATTGGGTGACGTTCAGGCGTTCCGCCGCCCGGCCGAAATTGCCGGTGTCGAGGATGGTGAGAAACGTCCGTGCGAGGTCGATATCCATGGGAGCAGCGTCCGAAAGCAGGGGCATGGTGCGTCGCCGCAAGAAGGGGCTGACACATATGGCCAATGATTTACCGCAATAAGATCAGATTTATCAAACGATATGTGGGGGAGGCAGATCCCGCTGCCCTGGTGAGAAAGGCCGGGAGCTGCATGGCATCGGTTGGGTCAATAATAAGCATCGTAATAATTCGTGAATCGCAAACATGGTGCGGCGCGAGATGGCGGTGCTTCCGCCGGTGCCGCTCAACCGGGGGTGACGTCTGATGGCACGACGCGGTAGGGTAGGGAAGCCCAGACCGTCACCACCGGAGTTTCCATGGTCGCCGCCGTCGCCGCCATCGGCGCCCTGCTTCTGTCCGTCGCCATCATGGTCACCGGCAACGGGTTGCAGACCACCCTCATCACCATCCGCGCCAACATCGAGGGCTTTGATGCCGCCCAGATCGGCCTGCTGGTGTCGAGTTATTACGCCGGATTTGCCCTCGGCTGCCTGATCAATCCCCATCTGGTGGCGCGGGTCGGGCATATCCGCACCTTCGCGGCGCTGGCGGCGCTGGCGGCGGCGACGGCGCTGGTCTACCCCATGGTGGTGGAGGCCTGGGTGTGGTGGCTGCTGCGGGCACTGGCGGGGTTCGCCTTCGCCGGTCTCTACACGGTGGTTGAAAGCTGGCTGAACGATCGTGCCAGCAACCGCAATCGCGGCGCCCTGTTCAGCGTCTATCGCGTGGTCGAACTGTCGGCCTCCACCGCCGGTCTGCTGCTGCTCAACGCGGCCTCGCCGGAAGGGTTCGAGCTGTTCAGCATCGCCGCCCTGCTGATCGCCCTGTGTCTGGTGCCGGTGGCGGTGACGCGGGCGGTGGCGCCGGCGCCGGTGGCCGCCGCCCGGTTCAGGCCGGGGCGGCTGTACCGGGCCTCGCCGCTCGGGGTGGTCGGCATCTTCATGGTGGCCCTCGCCAACTCCGCCTCGTGGGGCTTGTCCCCGGTGTTCGTGCAACGGATGGGCTACGGGGTGGCGGAGGTGTCCCTGGTCATGGCCGCGCTGCTGCTGGGCGGCGCGCTGGCGCAATACCCCATCGGCTGGCTGTCCGATCGTTTCGACCGCCGCACGGTGCTGATCTCGGTCGCCGGTCTGGCAGCGACGGGCGGGGCAGCCATGGCGGCGGTGGCGCAACTGGGGTCGGTGCCGGCGCTGCTGGTCATGGCGGGGGTGTTCGGAGCCCTCACCATGCCGCTCTACGCCCTGCTGATCGCCCACACCAACGACTTCCTGGACCCTGGCGAGTTCGTCCAGGCGAGCGGCGGGCTGCTGCTGATCTACGGTATCGGGGCCGTCATCGGCCCGCTGCTGGCGTCCTGGGTCATGCAGGATCGGCCAGCTTGGCTGCTTTACGCTTACACCGCCGGCATGCATGTGATGCTGGTGCTGTTCGGTATCTGGCGCGTCACCCGCCGCCCGCCGCCGTCGCCGGAGGACCAGGGGCGATTTGCCCCGACGCCGCCGCTGACCACGCCGCAGGTCTTCGAGCTGGACCCCCGAGCCGAAGCCGCCAGTCGCGAGGGCGTCGAGGTGCTGGAGCCGGTGGCCGAGAAGCCGCCTGCGGAGGTCGCTGGCACGCGCCCTGAGTCCGATGCCGACCGCCCGTGAGGCGGGACGGCCTCTCGGAATCGGTGAACCCCGACGGGGGCGCCCTCGTTCGCCTTGCATGAAGGGAGTGCGCCGGCCGTGATGGCCGCCCCTCCCGCCCCGACAGCAGAGCGAAGGAGGTTCCCATGCGCAAGATGCTGGCTGTTTCGGTCGTCTCCCTCGGCGCCCTCGGGCTGGCCGCCTGCGACAGCATGAGCCGCAACGAGCAGTACACCGCTGGCGGTGCCGCCGCCGGTACCGCCGCTGGTGCCTTGTTGGGCGGCAGCGCCGGGTCGGCCGCCCTGGGTGGTCTTGCTGGCGCCGCCGGCGGCTACGCCATCGGCCGTGCCACCGAGGATGATGGCCGCCTGTTCGACTGACCGGGACGACCGCCGGCTCCGACCGGTGACGCAGGACGGGCCGCCCCGGCATGGAGGCGGCCCGTTCCCCTGTCCGACATCCCGATAATGCGTCAGTCCGCGCCGATTTTTCTTGGCCCATGCGTTGGGCGCATGGCATGATCCTGTCGTCTTGCACAGGATGCGGGACAAAAGACAAAAAGAATGCCGCGGACCTGAGCAATAAACGGAAATCAGGCCGCATCCCGACAGGGGGGACACGGTCATTGGGCCTGCGTCGCGGCAGGCTGCCGGGCGATGGCGTCGCGGTGATGCTGCGTCATGGGGCTTTGCGACGCGCGTCAAGCCGACGCCGCGTTGCGGTGGTGGCTTGCGGCTGGACCGCACGTTGCCGCGCTGCCCTCGCGCGTCCGTCCGGGCCCAGGAAGCGGTCGCCATCCGCGCTGGCCTTCCCCCTGTCCATGAGTTTGCCGTGGCGTCCGCTGGATGCCAGGTATCAGGAGCGTTCAGCCGTTCCCCGGCCCACGGGGGGTGGCGTGCGCGGAAAGCCGGCCGCACCGGAGGCCCCAAATCTGTCTCGGCCGGCATTCGACATCGAGAGAGCATGACTCCTTGATCATCTTGAAGGGGCGGTTCGCCATAGAACCGCCCCTCTTTTTTCGTAAGGCGTTTCCCCATGGTTTCAGGTCGTGGCAATGGCGGCTAGACTGGCCTGTATGGACTTTTCCGGGTGATGGTGCGGGAGACGGCGCGTGAAAAAGGGACTGATCGGGATCGCGGCCGTGCTTGTTCTGCTGGTGGTGGCGGTGCTGGTGGCGCCGTCGTTCATCGACTGGAACCGCTACAAAGCCGATCTGTCCGACTGGGCGGTGCGTTCCACCGGTCGTCAGTTGGACATCACCGGTGACCTGTCGCTGCGCCTGCTGCCGGCGCCCACCCTTTCGGCCCGGGGTGTCACCTTCGCCAATGCCCCCGACGGGGCCGACGAACCCATGGTGCGGATGGATGAACTGGCCGTGCGGGTGGCGTTCGGGCCGCTGCTTGGTGGTCGGGTGCAGGTGGAATCCGTGCGGCTGGTCCGGCCGCGGGTGATGCTGGAGATCCTGCCCGATGGGCGTGGTAACTGGGTGTTCGACCAGCCGTCGCCCGATGCCCCGGTGGCCGGCGGTCCGGTGCCGCCGGCGCCCGGCGACGCGCCGCCGCGTCCGGCGTCCGGCGACGGAGCGGGCGACAGTCTGGCCATCGCGCTCGATCGGGTGAGCATCGAGGATGGTTCCCTGCTGTGGCGCGATGCCGTTGGCGAGGAACTGAGCCTGGACGCCATTGATGGCGAGATCGCCGCCGCCAGTCTGCAAGGCCCCTTCGACGGTGACCTCGCCATGACCTTGCGCGGCAGCCGCATCACCGCCGCCCTGAGCACCGGCCGCCTGCCGACTGGTGACGGGACGACGCCGCTCACCCTGACGCTGGGCGTGCCCGACGCCGGCGGCACGGCGGTGCTGCAAGGTCGGGCTGGCGGCGTGGCGGCCGGTGGTGCTCCCACCTTCGATGGCACCCTCACCGTCGACAGTCCCTCTCTGGCCCGCACCATGGCCGCGCTTCAGGGGGTGGAGCCGGCGGCGCCACTCGATCGGCCGTTCCGGCTGGCGGCGGCGGTGACGGCGACGGCGGAGCGGGTGGCGCTGGATGGCATGACCCTTCGCCTCGGCGACACCGAAGGGGCCGGCGGGGCCTCGCTCGCCCTGAGCGATCAGCCGAGCGTGGACGTGGCGCTGGCCTTCACCCGCATCGACCTTGACGCGCTGCTGCGGGAGGCCCGCCGCCCGGCCACCGCTCCAGCCGCCGCCGACGTGGCGGCGGCACCGTCATCGACAAGTCCTGGGCAGGCGGTGGCGGCCGAGCCGCCGCCGGTGGTGGTGCCCGGTCCGGCGGCGCCGGTCGTGGCCCGCCAGCCGCTCATTCCGGCCTTGCCGCCGTCGCTCACCGGCAGCATCGACATCACCGCCGACGTGGTGACCTGGCGCGGCGGCGTGGTGCGCACCGCCGCCGTCAGTGCGTCGCTGAGCAATGGCGAGGTGACGGTCAATCAGGCCGACGCGCTGTTGCCCGGCAGTTCCGAGGTGCATGCTTTCGGCTTCATCGACACCCGCAGCGACCCGGCGCGGCTGGATGGCACCCTGGAGGTGCGGTCGAGCAATCTGCGTGGCCTGCTCGACTGGGTGGGCGTCGACACCGGCGCGGTGCCGGCCGACCGTTTGCGCAGCTTCGCCGTGACCGCCGCCCTCCAGGGCACCGCAGCCGATCTGGCGGTGCCGAGCCTGGAGGGCATGCTCGACACCACCCGCTTCCAGGGGGCCGCCGCCGTCCGTGCGATGCAGGACCGGCCGGCCTTCGGCCTCGGCCTGTCGGTGGACACCCTGAACGTCGATGCCTATCTGCCGCGCCCGACGCCGGAGGCAGGGGAGGCGGCGGTCGCCCCCGGCCCGGCATCCGGCCCTGGGACCAACGACGGCGGGCAGCCGGCGGCGGCGCCCCCGTTGCTGCGGGACTTGGCGGTCCTCAATACCTTCGACGCCAACATCAAGGCTTCGGCCGGAACCCTCATGTGGGAGGGACGGGAGGTGCGTGGTGTCCGCCTGGACGTCACCATCCAGGACGGCAAGGCGGTGTTCGGCGATACGGTGGTCGAAAACGTGGCCGGATCGCGCCTCGGCATCGGCGGCACGCTGTCCGGATTCGGCGGCGATCCCCGCTTCGAGGGGTTGACCCTCACCCTCGACAGCGATGATCCGACGCCGTTGGCGCGCGTGGTCGGCCTCGATCTGCCGCCGGCGGTACGGCAGGCGGCGCCGCTCGGTCTGTCGGCAACGCTGACTGGCGATCTCACCCGCCTCGGCATCGCCACCACCAGCCGGGTGGCCGGCGGTACCCTGTCCGCCGAGGGCACGGTGGCCGATCCGCTCGGTGTGCCGACCGTCGATCTGACACTGGCGGTCAACCACGAGAACATGGTGGCGCTGCTGCGCCGTTTCGGCGTGACCTATGAACCGCAGGGCGGTCGCGACATTGGGCCGCTGGCCCTGACCGGCACGCTGAAAGGCGGCGCCGACGCCTTCACCCTGTCCGACATGACCGTGCGGGCGGGGCCGAGCACCCTGTCCGGTCAGATGGCGGTGGACACCGGTGGCGATGTGCCGGTGGTGCAGGCCCGCTTGGCCGCTGACCGTCTGCCGGTGACCACCTTCCTGCCGGCGGAGCGACGGGCGGCGGTGGATCGGTTGGTGGAAGGCGTCATCCCGGCCGCCTTCTCCGGCCTCGCGCTGCCCGCCGCCCCCGGTGTTTCGGTGGTGCCGGCGCAGGCCGGCGGCGGGGCGCCGCGGTGGTCGTCGGAGCCGCTCGATCTGTCGGCGCTGGCGGCGGTGCGGCTCGATCTGGCGTTGACGGCGCGGGAACTGAGCTACGACCGTTGGACGCTGGCCGATGCCGACCTCGCCGCTCAGGTCGCCGATGGTGGCCTCCGCGTGCCCCGGTTGACCGGGGCGCTGTTCGGCGGGCCCGTCACGGTGCAGGCGGCGTTGGCGCCAGCGCCGGGGACCGGCACGCCCGCGCTTGATCTGACGGCGGCGGTGCAGCAGATGGACATCGGCGCCGCCCTGGAGGCGCTGCACGGCGACCGGGCCGCCCGTGGCCGGCTGGACTTCCGCGCGGCGGTGAAGGCCAGCGGCGCCAGCGAGCGGGCGTTGGTGTCCAGCCTGAGCGGCGACGGCAGCCTGTCGCTCGCCAAGGTCGACATGCGTCGGTCCGACGGCGGCGGCGGGTCGGCCTTGGCGGCGGTGCTGGCGCCCCTGCGGGCGCTGGACCGGCTGGCCGGCGCCGTGGGCGGCGATAGCTACGGCGTTGATGTACAGGCTGATTTCGTGGTGGCGGATGGCATCGTGCAGGTTTTCCCCGAGCGGCCGCTGACCATCAGCTCCAACCTCTACAACGGCAGCATGGCCGGCCGGGCGTCGCTGCCCGATTGGACGGTGGAGTCGGCGGGCGAGGTGCGGCTGGCCCAGAATGCCCTCACCGCCCTGCTGGGGTCGCAGGTGCGGTTGCCGGAGGTGATGCCGGTGGCGCTGTCCGGGCCGCTCGACCGGCCGAATGTCAAGGTTGGCACCGGCCGTCAGGGCGAGGCGGCGGCTCCCGCCAGGCCGGAGGATGTCTTGCGCGATGCCTTGCGCCAGGTGTTGCCGGGGGCGGCTCCCGCCGAAGAGGAGGTGGAGCCGGGGCAGGAGCAACAGCAGCAACCGGCCCCGAAGCCGGAAAAGGTGCTGCGCGATACGCTGAAGAACCTGTTGTTGCCGCAATAGGGCGCGGGGGCGGGCGGCGGTCAGTCGGCGCCATTCCGCGCCAGCCGCACCAGTTCCGTCAGTCCGGCATGGTCGAGACCGCCCGGCACGACGTAATCTCCGGCCAGGAAGGCCGGGGTGCCGCGCAGCCCCATGATGGTGGCTTCGCGGGCCACCCCGGCCAGGATGGTGTCGATCTCCTCCCGCCGCGCTGTCAGATCAGCGTCGGCCTGGGCCAGATCCAGGCCGGCGGCGGCGGCGGTTTCGCGCGCCGTCTCCCGGTTCAACTTGCCGCGCTGGCTCATCAGGGCGTGATGGACGGCGTCGTAACGGTCCTGCCAGCGGGCGGCCAAGGCCAGTTCGGCGGCATGGGTGGAGGCGGCGCCGAAGATCGGCCAATGCTTGTGGACGAGGCGGATGTTGCCGTCCTCGCGCACCAATCGCTCCACCGCCGGGTGGACTTGACGGCACACCGAACATTGGTAGTCGAACACCTCCACCAAGGTGACATCGCCCTGCGGGTTGCCGGTCACGATGCCGCTGTCACTGGCGGCCACGGTGGCCGGGGTCAGGGTCTCGGACGAGGTCACGATCACCCCTTGGGCGGTGGCCGGGCCGCAGGCGATCCAGGTGACCGTCACCGCCGCCACCGCGAGCGACAGACCAAGGCCGGCGACGGCGAGCAACGGTGAACGAGAGGACATGGCGGAGGCTCCTGGCTGGGCACGAACAGGGGATGTGCCCAGCCTAACGCGCTGCGGCCAGTCGCCGCGATCCCGGTCGCCGGGTCTGACGGGAACGTGAACGGAGCGCCGGCCGTCAGCCGGCCGGTCTGGAAGCCGGGCCCCCGACCAGCAGCAGGCGGAGGGCCAGGGCGATGAAGATCAGCCCCGACAGCTTGCCCAGCACCATGCCGGCGCGTGGCAGGCGGCGCAGCAGGCGGGTGAGACCGCCGCCGGCGGCGGCGATCGGCAACAGGGTGACGAAGCTCGACAGCAGGAAGAGGGCACCCAGGAAGAGTATTTGCGCCGTCATCGGCGCCGCCGTGGCGGAGCGGTCGACGAACTGCGGCAGGAAGGCGAGAAAGAACAGCCCCACCTTGGGATTGAGGATGCAGGTGACGAAGCCGTCGCGCACCACCGCCGCCGTGCTGCGGCCCTGCTCCCTGGCGGCGGCGGTGGCGGTATCGGCCATGGCGGCGCCGAGGGGGGAGGGGCCGGTCAACGCCTTCCACCCCAGCCACAGAAGATAAAGGCCGCCAGCGATGCGCACCGCGTCCAGCGCCCACGGCAGGGCCGCCAGCAGGGCGGTCAGGCCGGCGGCGGCCAAGGCCACATGACCGGCGGCGCCGAGCACGATGCCGCCAGCGGCCGCCAGTCCGCCCCGGAATCCGGCGCGGAGGCCGTTGGCCAGCACGTACATCATGTCCGGTCCCGGCGTCAGGTTGAGCGCCAGGGTGGCGGCCAGAAACAGCGCCAGGGTGGGCGGCGCGACGGGCAGCAGGTCCATGAGGCGTCGCCCCCTGGCGGGTCAGTGCGACAGCAGGACGGGCAGGCGGGCGTATTCCAGCACATGGCGGGTGACGCCGCCGATGATGAGCTGGCGCAGGCGCGAATGGGTATAAGCGCCCATCACCAGCAGATCGGCGCCGGCATCCTCGGCGGCTTTCAGCAGGGCGGCGCCGGTGTTGCCGTCGGCCGGCACCTGGCGGGTCTGGCACATAACCTTGTGCCAGGCCAGATGGGTGACAAGGTCACCGACGCTGGCGCCGCTGTCGTCCTCGTTGGCGACCAGCAGCACCACCTGACGGGCCTGCACCAGCAGCGACATGGCGCCGGTGACGGCGCGCGCCGCCTCGGCGCTGCCGTTCCAGGCGATGGCGATGGTGGCGCCAATGGCGGCGGGGGGCTCGGGCGGTGCCACCAGCAGCGGCCGGCCGCTTTCCATCAGCGCCGTGTGCAGGGTGACCATGGCCGATGCCTCGGTTTCCTGGCTGCCGCGCCCGACCACCACCAGATCGGCGACACGGCCGAGGGTGGCGACGATCTCGTCCTCGGCGCCGATCTCGACACGGTACTCGGCGGTCAGTTCGCCGAGGCCCGGCGGCTCCACCACCACCGGAATGGCGTAGCGGCCACAGAAGTCCTCGAACAGGGCCCGGCAGGCATCGGCCCGCTGCTTGCTCTCCCGTTCGGCCACCTGCATCATTTCATCGACCATGGCACCCGACATGGCTTCGCCCACCAGCGGCACGGCCTGGGCCGGATCGGGGCGCACATGCAGAACCTGCACATGGCAATGCAGGCCGCGGCCGAGCACGAAGGCGGTCTCCATGGGCACCCGGCCGCTCTCGGCATCGGCGACGACGGCGAGGATGTTTTTGATCCCGGGCATTGGTACGACCCTCCGTAAGAAACTGCCGGTTCAGGCACAAGCGCCTGTATTTCCTGTGAGTATGCGCCCTCACGGCGAAGCGGGAAAGGGCCGTTCCACTAAAGACCGCAGGTTCTCCGTCCGGCCGCCAGGGTTTCCTCTTTCGGTCCGCCGGAGTTGATGCGGGCCCAGGTCATGGGGCCGAGATCCCACGAAAGCTGCTGGTCCAGCACCTCCGGGGTGGCGTCGGACACATTGCGGCGGCGGCTGGTGATGCGCTCCGCCGCCACCTCCGGTGGCGCCTCCAGCCATAGGCCGGAGAAGGCCACTCCGGCGTCGTGGGCGACGGCGGCGATGGCGTCGCGCTCCTCTGGCCGGGCGAAAACGGCATCGGCGACCACCGACTGGCCGGTCGACAGTATGCGCCGCGCCTGATCCATGAGAGATGCATAGGTCCGTGCCGACATTTCCGGGGTATAAGCCTCCGCCGGCAGTTTGGCGTAAGGGTCGATGCCGGCCAACTGCTTGCGGATGACGTCGGTCCGCAGGGTGACGGCCCCGGGGCTGCGGCCGAGGAATGGCGCCAGTTCCCGCCCCATGCGGCTTTTGCCCGAGCCGGACAGGCCACCCACCGCCACCAGCCGCGCCGGCTGGGGTGTCAGGTAGCCGTCGGCACGGGCGAACAGCCGCAGGGCCTCGGCCCGCATGGCTTCCTGCTCCTTGCCCGGTGGCTGGTGGGCCACGGCGGCGGCGGCCACATGGCTGCGGATGGCGGCGCGCATGGCGAGGTAGAGCGGCAGCAGCGCCAGTCCCTCCACCTCCGGCCGCCGTTCGCGGTAGGTGTTGAGGACGATGTTGGCGAACCGGCGCAGGCCGCGGTCCTCCAGGTCCATGAGCAGGAAGGCGAGGTCGTACAAGGTGTCGATGACGGCGAAATCGTCGTTGAATTCGATGGCGTCGAACAGGATGGGACGGCCATCGTAAAGGGCGATGTTGCGCAGGTGCAGATCACCATGGCAGCGTCGCACGCAGCCGGCGGCGCGGCGCTCGTCCATCAGCGGCGCCAGCGACTCGGCTAGCGTGAGGCTGCGGTCGGTGAGCGCCTCCACCGCCGCCGGGTCGAACACAGTCGGCGCGTTGGCGAGGAAGCTGAGGCGATTGCCCCGGATGGTGGCGAGGATGGCGCTGGCCCCGCCGAGGTGGCCGTCGGGCTCGCCGCCGTCGTGGTAGGCGGCGACCGCCTCCGCCAGATCCATCATCCGTCGCCGGTCCAGGGCGCCGGCTTCCGCCAGGCGGTCGAACAGGGTGTCCTGGTCGAAGCGGCGCATGACCACCACATAATCGACCGCTTCGCCACCGCCGCCCAGGGTGAGCCGTCCGTCGGCCTGCCGCGTGATCGCCAGAACGCCCTGATAGACGCTGGGGGCTCCACGCGCATTGACGCGGGCTTCCGCCTCGCAGGCGGACTTGCGGGCGGCGAGCGGCGCGAAGTCGAGGAACGGCAGGGTGACCGCCTTCTTCAGCTTCAGCGCCCGGTCGCCGACCAGGAAGACGGTGGAAATGTGGGTGTCTATGCGCTCCGGCCGGTCGCCAGCGTGGGTGGCGGGATCGGCCAGCAGGGCGACGACCGCCGCCTGGGCATCAAGGGCTTGCGACACGGCGTGATCTCCGGCGGTGACGG
>JAEWWF010000413.1 GCA_023396465.1 Pseudomonadota bacterium | reverse complement strand
CTGCACCTCCGCCGGGGCGCCCGGTTCCCGCTCCAGGTGGGCGCGCTCGGCGGCCAGCAGGGCGAGGTCGTGGTCCAGCCGTTCGATCTGCGCCGGGGTGACGCCGCGGCCGATGGCGACGCGGGCGCAGGCGGTATCCAGCACACTCACCGCCTTGTCCGGCAGCTGGCGGGCCGGCATGTAGCGCGCCGACAGGGCGACGGCGGCGCTGACGGCCCCGCTCAGCACCCGCACCTTGTGGTGGTTCTCCAGCTTGCCGACCAGACCGCGCAGCATGGCGCAGGCGGTGGGCTGGTCGGGCTCGTCGACGGCGATGGCCTGGAAGCGGCGGGCCAGCGCCGGGTCCTTCTCGAAATACCGCTTGAACTCGCTCCAGGTGGTGGCGGCGATGGTGCGGAACTCGCCGCGGGCGAGCGCCGGTTTCAGCAGGTTGGCGGCATCGTTCTGACCGGCGGCACCGCCGGCACCGATCATGGTGTGGGCCTCGTCGATGAACACCACCACCGGCATGGGCTGGGCCGCCACTTCGGCCATCAGCTTGCGCAGCCGTTCCTCGAACTCGCCCTTCACCCCGGCCCCGGCTTGCAGCAGCCCGAGGTCGAGCATGCGCACCACCATGCCCTTGAGCGGCGGCGGCACCCGGTCCTCGGCGATGCGCAGGGCAAGCCCCTCCACCACCGCCGTCTTGCCGACGCCGGGCGCGCCGACCAGGATGGGATTGTTCTGGCGACGGCGCATCATGACGTCGATGAGCTGGCGGATTTCCGACTCGCGCCCCGTCACCGGGTCCAGCTTGCCGGCCCGCGCCTGCGCCGTCAGGTCCACCGTGAAGCGGTCCAACGCTTCCGTCGCGCTGCCCCCGTTCTGCCCGTCCCCGCGCGCCTCGCCACCACCGCCGGCAGCGGCTCCGGCCGGAGTCAGCAGCGGCGCCAGCGCCTTGCGCGGCCCGAAGCCGACCCGCACCATCTCCGGCAGCAGGTCCAACGCCTCGGCCATGTCGATGCGCTCCAGCGCCGGCAGGGCGGTGAGCAGCACGCCCCGCAGCGGATCCCGCTCCAGCGGACCAAGCAGCAGCGCCGCCGGCAGGACGGTCGGGCTCTCCAGCCGTGCCACCGACAGCAGCAGGGCGCTTTCCAGCATGTCCGGCACCCGCGGCGAGAAGGCCGGCGTGCGGGCATTGCCGCGCTTGATGCGGGACAAGCCTTCGTCCAGCCCGCGCAGCAGCTCGGCGGCCGGCAGGTCGTAGCGGTCGAGCACGCACTTCACCACCACGTCGCCCGAGCGCACCAGGGCAGACAGCAGGTGTTCGGGCTCGACGTCGTAGTGGGTGTGCGACACGCACAGCGCCGCCGCCTGCTCCAACACCTTCTTGGCGTTGCGGTCGAGCTTGGAGATCAGCGTCTTGAGATCGATGGTCATGGTCAGCCCTTCCGCTGGCTCGCGATCACGATCCGCACCCGGCCGTCATCGGCGGCCGCTTCGGAGGCGCCGAGCAGCCACGTCGTCCAGCCCAGCCGCCGCCCGCCCACCGCCGTCAGGCGGAAGGCCGGCACCGCCGGCTGCTTGAGGGTGAGATCGAGGATGATGTCGAGGGTATCACCGGCGTAAAACCGGCAGAGCGCCACCAGCGCCCGGTAATGGCGGCCGGTGGGCAGGAAATCGCTGTAGCGGTCGAGCCGCCCGACGGTGATGGCCAGGCGCAGGCCGGCGTGCTGGTCCCACACCCGGGTGCCGAGCAGCGCCCCCTGCCCCAGCGGCTGCGCCGTGGCGCCAAGCCCGCCGGCAAGACGGGTGTGGGCCTCCGGCTCCAGCTCCAACCACCGCCCCTCGAAGCTGCCGACACGGACATCGGCGGCGAACACCCCGGCGATGAGGGCCCGCAGCCCGGCGGCGGAGCGGCGTCGGTCGGCGAGGATGGCGGTGAAGCCCAGCAGCACACGGTCGCGGGTGTCGTCCACCCGCTCCTCCAGCCCCGGCGTGCCGATGCCGGCGAAGGAGCGCAATGCCGTCGCCAGCAGCGAATAATCGGGCCGCCCGTCCAGCAGCGGCAGGGTGGAGCGTCGCACCCGATAGAGCAACGACACCAGCCGATGGTTGAACATGTTGAGGAACGACGCCATCGCCGTGTCACGGCGGGCGACGCGCTCGGTCAGCGTCTCGGTGAAGGCATAGGGCAGCGGTCCGCCGATGCCGGCCACCCCCAGCGCCGGGGTGCGCAGCACCGGCATGCCGTCGGCGTCCTCGCGCAGTCCGCTGACGTCACTGGCCGGGAACCCGAGGCCGGGCTCCTGCTCGATGCGCACGGCCTCGACCTCCGGGTCCATGCCGGTGCCGAGCGGCACGCAGCCCCGGTTGAACCGCTCCAGGATGGCGATGGCCTGGAACAGGTCGTAACGGTACGGCTCGCTCCGCAGGTCCTCGATCAGAGGACGTGCTGGTCGCCGGAAATGGACGGCCATGTGCGCCACTCTCCACCGCGCTGCAAGGACCGGAAGCGCAGTTGCACGAAACTGTTCAGGGAGGCGTAAAGCCCGAGGAAGCGGGACAGAACCTCGCCGAAGACGAGCGGGCTCGCGCCGACGAAGCCCCGTTCATCGACGTCGATGGTGACCAGCAGGCCACGGCAGAAGCCACGCCAGGCATCCTGGCCGACGCGCTGCACCGTGGGACGCACCTCCAACCCGCGCAGGGAACTGACCTGCATGCGGGCGGCGGGGTCGTCGAGGGTGTGAAGGGTCAGGATTTCCTGAAGCGCCGTCAGCGCCTCCGGGCCGGACACCAAACTCAGATGGTTGAGCGCCATCTGGCTGACCAGCCGCCACGAGGTTTCGCCGCTGCCGCTGCGGTAGCGTGGAATGGTCGGCTTGTAGAGCAGCATGGCGCTGCCCACTGGCGCCGCGTCCTCCAGATACAGGGCCGCCTTGGCGGGCACCTCCTCGGCGAGGCTGCGGTTGGTGCAGAGTGTCGTCACCAGCAGCGTCTCCGCCGCCGGCAGCACCGGATCGAAAGCCAGATCGCTGAGACTGAGCCACGTATCCGTCCCCGGCCGATCCTGCCGCAGGCCGGCGCCACGGGTGCTGAACCAGAACGCTTCCGGCTCCGCCCCGGCCAACGCGTGGCGGGTGGAAAACAGCGGCACGTAGCGCACCTGGGTGCCATCGTCACGAATGCCGGCGACGTCGAGCACCGAATAGACCTCGGTGATGCGGTCGCGCAGGGCATCGGCGGTGACAAGATAGCTGGTGCGCCGCTGGTCGAGACGGATCGGCTCGGCGATACGGCGGAACAGGTTGACCACCGGCACGCAGCCGGTGAGCAGGGTATCGCCGCGCAGCCGCAGGCGGCGGGGCAACGGCTGCGACAGGCCGAGCAGCAGGGTCGCCCGCCCACCGCTCAAGGCTCCGGCCGGCAGCACGACATCAAGGAACAGGAACTTCTGCGGGAAGGCGAAATATTCCTGCAACAGGGCATAGGCCGGGTGGCTGTTGGGCGGCACCGGCAGCAGGGTTTCGTCCGCTCCGAAGCCGGCCGGCTGGACGATGCCGGCGCCACGCAGGCGCAGGTCGGGAACGTCGGCGCAGCGCACCACCGCCTGCCGGACGTGGCAGGTCAGGGCTTCGTACATGGCCGCCGCCACCGTCGGCTCGGCGTTCACGAACAGCCGCAGACGGCGCAGGCCGGTCTCGCCCAGCGGCACGCCGCGGGCCTCGATCTCGATGCGGATGACACCGGCGATCCCGGCGTCGTCCTCGAACGGGGTGCCGTCGGGCACCTGGGCGGCCGTTTCCACCACCTCCACCGGCCACAGGGTCAGCGGCGCCGTGGTGGTGAAGCGGCAGCGGGCATCCTCGCCAGCCGCCGCCACCAGTTCGGTGCCGCGCGGCAAGGTATGCCCCTCGGTGAGCTGTCCGGCGTCACCGTCGGGGACCAGCCGGGCAATGCCGCACGACGGCACCGGTGCCGACAGGTGCGGGTAAAGGATGTTCAGCAGGGCGTCGGTGAACACCGGGAACTGCCGGTCCAGGTTCATCTGGACGCGGGCGGTGAGGAACGCGAAGGACTCGATCAACCGCTCGACATGCGGATCACCGGCGGCTTCGGGACCAAGGGCCAGACGCTTGGCGACCTTGGGATAAGCGCGCGCAAACCCTTCGCCGGCCCGGCGCAGGTAGAGAAGTTCCCGCTCGTAATGGGAAAACAGGTCTTCGCGCCGCATTCTATCGCCTTGAAGAGGTAGAGGATGTGCTCCCGCCGCCCGATGCGGCGGGAGCACCCCTGACTCACTCTCCGACCTTGCCGGAGATGGTGTCGAACTTGACCGAGTAGTTACCGGTCTTCTTCTGATCGGTGCCGTATTCCTCGTAAGTCCAGCTGACGACCACCGCATTGATTTCAAGGTTCTCGGTGGTGTCGCCTTCGTTCACTTCCAGGCTGTACTTCGAGAAGATCGGCTTCTCCAGTTCCACGGTCAGGAACGGCTTCTGCATCGCCGCTTCCTCGCCCAGGCCCTTGAGGCAGATGATCTTCCACGCCTGGCTGTCGACGGTGGCGCGCAGCATGTTGGCGATCAGCTTCACCGACGCCGCGTCCCACTTGCGGGACAGGACGAAGTTATTGACCGTCGGGATGTGGACGGTACGGCGGGCGTTCGAGGTCATTTCGACTTCGATTTCCATGTCGTGCGACAGGGTGTCGCACAGGATCTTGCCCTCGTAGCCCTCGACCGCGCACTCGCCCTTGATGGACGGGATTTCGAGAATTACCTGTGCCATCTTTCTCTAACTCCGATGGGATTACTGAGCGCCGGCGGCCGGCAGTTCGGCCACCAGACGAATGGATGCCGACAGTTCTTCCAGCTGGAAGTGCGGGCGCAGGAACACGTTGGCGCGGTAGACGCCCGGACGGCCCGGCACGTCGTAGACGTCGACCCGGCCTTCCCGCAGCGGATAGCGGGCCTTGGTGCCCTGCGGGGCATCGTCGTCCAGCAGGATGTAGTTGGCCATCCAGGTGTTCAGGTAGTTCTCGACGTTGCCACGGGTCATGAAAGACCCGATCTTATCGCGCATCATCACCTTGATGTAATGGGCGAAACGGCTGGCGGCGAGAACATAGGGAAGCATCGCCGAGACACGGGCGTTGGCGTTGGCTTCATTGGTGTTGTAGACCTTCGGCTTGTTGCAGGTCTGGCCACCGAAGAACGCCGCATAGTCCGTGTTCTTGCAGTGAACCAGGGCGATGAAGCCAAGGTCGCTGAGTTCCTTTTCCCGACGATCGGTGATGGCGATCTCGGTCGGGCACTTCAGCGCGATGTCGCCTTCGTCGGTCTTGAAGGTGTGGACCGGCAGCCCCTCGACCTTGCCGCCGCCCTCGACGCCGCGGATCGCCGCCATCCAGCCGTGCTTGGCGAAGGCGGTGGTGATGCGCAGGGCGAGCGCCCAGGCGGCATTGCCCCACAGGTACTTGCCGTGGTCGGTGCCGTCGGTGTCCTCGACGAAGTTGACGCCTTCCACCGGCTTGGTGTCCGGCCCGTAGGGCAGGCGCAGCAGGATATGCGGCATGGCGAGCGAGACATAGCGGCTGTCTTCGCTGTCACGGAACGACCGCCACTTGATCAGCTCGGCGCTCTCGAAAATCTTGGCGAGATCGCGCGGCTGCCCCAGTTCGGTGAAGCTTTCCATGTCGAACAGCAGCGGGCTGGCACCGGCCACGAAGGGCGCGTGGGCCGCCGCGGCGACGTTGGAAATCTTCTCAAGCAGCGCCACGTCCTGCGGATGACGGCCGAACTCGTAGTCGCCGACCAGCAGGCCGTAGGGCGTGCCGCCGAGCGTGCCGTATTCTTCTTCGTAGATCTTCTTGAACAGGGCGCTCTGGTCGAACTCCACCGCCTTCTCCAGGTCCTTCAGGACCTCCGCCTTGGTGGCGTTGAAGACGCGCAGCTTCAGGCGGGTGGAGGTTTCGGTGTTGAACACCAGGTAGTGCATGCCCCGCCAGGTGCCTTCCAGACGCTGGAAGTCCGGGTGATGCAGCACTTCATTGAGCTGAAGGCTGATCAGCTCGTCGATCTGGGCGATGCGGGCGTTGATCAGCTCGACCACGTCGGTCTGGCTGGCCTCGCCGGTTTCGGCCAGAACCTGATCGACGAATTCGGCGATCAGATCACGGGCATAGGGGCGCTGGGACTCTTCGCGGGCCAGCTTGCCCTCGGTCATCATGCGATCGAGAATGCTCGTGCTCTCGGCGCTCTGAACGCTGTTCTCTGTGCTCACGGCGATACCCTTTCGATTGGATGCGCGGCCACGGGAGCGGCGGCGGCGTCAGGCGTCGGCGGCCGGCTCGGCGTCACCGCCGTCGGCATCCGTGCCGCTGTCGCCGAGCAGGCCACGCAGCTCCTTCTGCTGTTCGGTGCTGGCGACGACGTCGTTGAGCATGCCGCCCAGTTCGTCGTTGCCATCGAGCTTGCCGAGCAGGTCGCTCAGACGCTGGCGGGCTTCCAGCAGGCGGTTCAGGCTGGGCACCTGCTTGATCACCTGGAGCGGCTCGAAGTCGTCGATTTCCCCAAACGACAGCAGGACGTTCAGCTTGCTGCCGTCTTCCTGAAGACGGTTCGGCACCTGATAGGCCAGGCGCGGACCGGCGGCGGCCAGGACATCGTTGAAGTTGTCGCGGTCGATCTCGACGAACTTGCGGTCCTTCACCTTGGGCAGCGGCTTTTCGGGCTTGCCCGACAGGTCGGCCATGATGCCGACCACCAGCGGCAGCTCCTTCATTTCCATGGCGCCGCCGGTGTGGACGTCATAGGTGATCTGGACGCGCGGCGGGCGTACCCGATCGAGTTTCTTCTGCGTGCTCTCGCTCATTGTCGAGCTCCCATTCAGTGCGGCAATATTGACGGAGAATTAGCACCCGAAGGTGAACAACCAGCCGACTACAAGATGTCTTCAAGTTTCCGCTTGAAGCACTTCACCAGAAGCATGTTTTTCGTGTACCCCCCTTTTCCCTAATCGTTCCCCTATCCATAGCTGGCACCCCGACGCGGCGAGGCAGCCGCCGGCCGCCCCTCCTCGTCGATGCCGAGGCCTTCGAGGATGCCCTCGCTGTCGGCCCCACGCGCCATGAGTTCCAGCAGCACCGCGCGCAGCGATGCCTTTTCCCACGACACCGCCCGCTTCACGAGGTATGGCGCCGGGCTGTGCGGTTCGTGTTCCAGCAGCCAGTCGGCCGCGTGGTCGAGCAGACGGTAGGCTTCCGCCCGATTGGCGATGGCCGGCAGCACGAAGGCCTCGCCGGCCGCCGCCCGCCGCGCCGCCCGCCCGCCGACGGAGCGGGTCGGAGCCGCGCCGGCGGCCTCGTCCCCGTCACTCCCGCCGTCGTCATCGCCGAACACGTCGGCGAAGGGATTGCTGTCGTCGTCCCCGAAAGGATTGTCGAGCGCCATGGCGTCCTCGTCGGCATCAGAGTCGGCGGCAGTGCCGCCATCGCTGCGGTCATCGCCGCCGCCCGGCGCCACCAGCCCACGTTCGGACAGGATGCCGCCAATGAAAGCCTCGACATCGTCGAGGATGCGGGTCAGGGCACTGAAACTCGGCGCCTCCGCCCGCCCCAAAACGTCGAGGGCGTCGCGCAGCCGCGTCAGCCCCCGGCGGGCGAAGGCCACGTCGGCGGCGAGGCTGAGGAAAAACAGATCGCCGCTGTCCTCGACGACGGCGCCGATGGCGTCGGGGGACATCTCCCCCTCGGACAGCGCCTCCTCGAAGGCGCGGCTGTTGTTGGTGGCCAGTTGGCGCAGCTTGCGGCCCTTGACGATCTCCTGGAAGGTCAGGCCGGTGCGGCGGTTGTCCGGCGCCTCGGTGACCTCCACCTGCAACACTTCCGCCGTCACATGGCTGTCGAGCCAGAAGTACGGCGCCATGCGCGGTTCCAGGTCGTCGCCATCGGGGCGCGGCCACAGCATGGGCCAGAACTCGTTGGTCAGACGGACCAGCATGTCGAGGCCGGCGGCCAGCCCCTTCATGCCGTGCAGGCGCGTCACCGCCTGCACCACCCACACCGCGACCTGCAAATCCTTGGACCGGGTGGCGAGCAACGTCGATCCCTGCTGCACCACCGCCTTCCAATCGGCGCGCTTGGGGGTCGCCGTCTGCCAGACTCCCTGGCTGCCGCCGATATCCTCGCGCCGCAACTCCGCCAGGGTGTCCACCTCGGGCGCATAGCGAATATCGACGCCACCGCCATTGCCTTCCGGCAGCACCCGCAGGATACCGGTGATGTCGAGGCCGACCTTGCGGTGCAGCGCGAGGATGGGATCGCTGGCGTTCATGCTCACCCTCCCGTCCGGTCGCCGGCGCCAAGGCCGAACAGGTCACGGTCGACCGTCGCCGGGTCGAGCGGACGGCCGTCGCCGGGGAAGGCTGGCAGACGCGGTTCATAGCCCATCCACTGCCCCCCGGCGGCACGGAAGGTGCCGCTGCGCACCGGCACCGGCGGCGCCCGCTCCGGCAGGCGCGGGAAGGCGATGGGCTCCGGCGCCTCTTTGCCGTCGACGTCAGAGACCTTGGCCAGCCGCACCGTCATGTAGACACGGGAGACGGTGCCGTCACGAGGCGCCTCCGCCTCGGGCAGCGGGGTCAGCGCAACCGGCCCGGCCGAGGGC
>JAEWWF010000358.1 GCA_023396465.1 Pseudomonadota bacterium | reverse complement strand
GGGATCGCAACTGTCGTGGCGGCGGTCGCCGTCCTCGCCCTGAGCGAGCGGATCGCCGTCGGCGGGCTCGATCTCGCCGAGGCGGTCGCCGGGCGGTGGCCGCGCCTGATGGCGGCGGCGGCGGCCGGCGGCATGCTGGCCCTCGCCGGCACCATCCTCCAGCGCCTGACCGGCAATGCCATGGCCAGCCCGGAGGTGCTCGGCGTCAGCGCCGGGGCCGCCATCGCGGCGGTGGCGGCGCTGTTCCTGCTGCCGGGAGCGGGGGCGATGGTCCATCTGGCGGCGGGCGTCGCCGGTGCCGCCGCCGTCTTCCCCGTCCTGCTGCTGGCGCGGCGGGTGAATTACGCTCCCACCCATGTCCTGCTTACCGGCGTGGCGCTGGGCACCCTGTTCAGCGGCATCGTCTCGGTCATCGTCGCCAGTGGCGATCCGCGCAGCATGCATGTGCTGGTGTGGATGACCGGCCCCACCTTCCGCGCCACGTCCTTGCATGCCGTGGCGGGGGGGATGGTGCTGTTGCTGGGTCTGGGGGCGGCGGCCCTGTCGCTGCGCTGGCTGGCCGTGCTGCCGCTTGGTGCCGCCACCAGCAAGAGCCTTGGGCTGCGGGTGCCCCTTTGCCGCCTCGTGCTGCTGGCGGTGGCGGCGCTGCTGACCGCCGGGGCCACGCTGATCGTCGGGCCGTTGAGCTTCGTCGGCCTGATGGCGCCGCACATGGCGCGGCTGGCCGGCTTTGCCCGTCCGGCATCGCAGGTCGCCGCCGCCGTGATGATCGGTGCCGCCATCATGATCGCGGCCGATTGGGCGGGGCGGAGCCTGCATTTCCCCTACGAGATTCCGGCCGGCATCCTGGCCACCCTGGTGGGCGGTCCTTACTTCCTGTGGCTGCTGGCGAGGCGGTCATGACCCCGCCGCGCCCGCTTCTTCCCGCCGACATTCTTGTCGATGAGCTGGCGCCGCTGGCGGCCGCCCTGCTGCCGCCGGAGGTTCTCCACCCGGCGGCCCGGCCGCTCGCCGATGTGCTGACGCCGGCGGGCTTGAGCACCGCCACCGGGCGCCTTGCCCGTGCCCTCGGCTGCGACGACACCCCCGCCGTCGTCTCCTACTGGACACTGACGTATTTCGGCCGGGTCGTTCCGCCGCTGGTGGCGGTGGCCCTTGCCGCGCCGGGACCGGTCGGCGTCACCGTGGCCGCCGACCGGGCGGCGGTTGTGCTCGGCGACGATGGGGCCTTGGCCGGTTTGCGTTTGGGCCATGCCGAGGGGATGGAGCAACCGGGCGCCGTTCTGCTTCAGCGTCTGGTACGGACCCATCTGGAGCCGGTGGTGGCGGCCGTCGGCCGGTGGAGCGGTCTGGCGCCGCGCCTGCTGTGGACCAATGCCGCCCACTACTTCGAGTGGATGCTCCGCCGTCTTCTGGCGTCGCCCGCCATGCCGCCGGTGGTGGCGGCCGAGGCGGAGGCGTTTCTCACCGACCGCCACCTGCCGGACGGCGGGAGCAATCCCCTGTTCGGCCGCATCGTCTATCGACCCGCCCCAGCGGGGCCGGTGCGCCGCCGCAAGGTCTGTTGCCTGCGCCACCGGCTGCCCGGCACCGACGACTGCGCCACCCTGTGTCCGCTTCCCGAGGTCAACGCATCGGCATGACCAGTCTGTCCCGTGTTCTGCGCCCCTTCTGGCCGCTGCTTCTGCTCGCCGTCGCCGCCGGGGCGGCCGCCAGCATCGCCACGGTGGCCCTGCTCGCCGTCATCAACCGCGTCCTGCACAGCGTCGAGGGGCTGACCCACGGCCTGTTCCTGGGCTTTGCCGCGCTGTGCGGGGTGACCCTGGTCAGTCGCGCCGCGTCGGACATCGCCGTCAACGTGGTCGGGCAACGGCTGGTGGCGGATGTCCGCCGCATGCTGGGGCGCCAGATTCTGGCCGCTCCCGTCGATGCCCTGGAACGGTATCGCACCCACCGGCTGGTTCCGGTGCTGACCCACGATGTCGACATGATCAGCGATGTCGCCTTCGTCGCCGCCGGCTTCGCCATTTCCACCGCCGTGGTGCTTGGCTGTCTGATCTATCTCGCCGTGCTGTCGCCGGTGCTGTTCGTCCTGACCGCCGCCGTCCTGGCGGTCGGCGTGGCCGGGCAGGCCGTGGCCCGCGGCCGTGGCGTGCGCGGCTTTTGGGCCGCCCGCGACGCCGAGGACGATCTTCACAAGGCGTATCGCGCCATCACCGACGGCGCCAAGGAGTTGCGCCTCAACCGGCCCCGCAGAGGCCGCCTTTACCGCGAGCAGATCGACGCCGTCGCCGAACGCATCCGTCGCGTCAACCAGTCCGCCATCAATACCTTCGTCGTCGCCAATGCCTTTGGCTCGGCCCTGTTCTTCCTGGTGATCGCGCTGGTGTTCGGCTGGGCGAGCCTGGTCGGAGGCGTGGCGCCGGAGGTCTTGAGCGGCTTCGTCCTGGTGCTGCTCTACATGAAGGGGCCGGTGGACCAGATGATGCAATCGCTCTCCAACGTCAGCCGCGCCCACGTGGCCTTCCGCCGTATCGCCGACGTGGCCGGGGCCTTCGCCACGGCGGAGCCGCAGGGCGAGGCCGACGCCGTCCCCCCGGTGGCCCGCTCCCCGGCCGTTCTGTCGCTGGAGGGCGTCGTTTATGCCTTCGGCACCGAGGCGGGGGAGGCGTCCTTCACCCTTGGACCCGTCGATCTCTCCCTCCGGGGTGGCGAGATGCTGTTCATCGTCGGCGACAACGGTTCGGGCAAGACGACGCTCATCAAGCTGCTGCTCGGTCTCTACGCGCCGCAGGCGGGGCGGATCGCCATCGACGGCGTGCCGGTCACCGACCAGACGCGCGACGATTACCGCCAGCTCTTCTCCACCGTGTTCTCGGACAACCACCTGTTCGACGATCTGCCGGAGGGGGCCGCCGCCATGACCAAGGAAGCCGCCGCCTATCTGGAGCGGCTTGAGATCGGCCACAAGGTGACGGTGCGCGAAGGCCGGTTCTCCACCACCGACCTGTCCACCGGCCAGCGCAAACGTCTTGCGCTGGTGCAGGCTTATCTGGAGGGGCGGCCGATCCTGGTGTTCGACGAATGGGCGGCGGATCAGGATCCGACGTTCCGCCATGCCTTCTACACCGAGATCCTGCCGGACCTGCGCCGCCAGGGGCGGACCCTGGTGGTCATTTCCCACGATGACCGTTATTTCGGGGTGGCCGACCGCGTGATCCACATGCGCGACGGCCGCGTCGCCCATGTCACCACCGATCACCGGCCACCGCCAGACCACCCGGTTCCAGCCCTTGCGGGAGCACCGCGATGACCCATACCGCCCGCCAGCACGTCGCGCCGGTCGCCCCGCCCGCCGTCGTTCCGTCGTCCGCCGCCGGATTCAGTCTCGACCAAGCCTCGGTGACCATCGGCGACCGCACGGTGCTGCATCCCGTGAGCCTGGACATCCCGGTCGGGCGGGTCACCGCGCTGGTCGGGCACAACGGCTCCGGCAAGTCCACGCTGCTCAAGGTGCTGGCGCGGCAGATCGCCGTCACCTCCGGCAGCGTCCACTATGGCGGCCAATCCCTGACGGCGTGGGGCGACCGGCCGTTCGCGCGGAAGGTGGCCTATCTGCCGCAGGAAGCGCCGGCGGCGGCGGGCATGTTGGTGCGCGAACTGGTGGCCCTCGGCCGTTATCCCTGGCACGGCGCGCTCGGCCGCATCGGTCGCCACGACCGCGACCGCATCGACGAGGCGCTGGCGCTGACCGGCACCGACACCCTGGCCGACCGCCGCGTGGAAACCCTGTCCGGGGGCGAGCGCCAGCGGGTCTGGCTGGCCATGCTGGTGGCGCAGGAGGCGGAATGCATGTTGCTGGACGAGCCGATTTCCGCCCTCGACATCGGCCACCAGCTGGAGGTCATGGGCCTGATCGCCCGCCTCAGCCGCGACAAGGGGCTTGGTGTGCTGGTGGTGCTGCACGACATCAACACCGCTGCCCGCTTTTGCGACGACATCATCGCCCTGCGCCAGGGGCGTCTCATCGTGCGCGATGGGCCGGCCGGCATCATGACGCCTGACCGACTGCGGGCCATCTATGGCGTGGCCATGACGGTCATGCGTCACCCCGCGAGTGGCAGACCGGTCGCCATCGCCGAATAGGCCCACCCCCATCTTGCCCGCTCAACGGCACGGCCGCGCTCCTGATTTCGGGGCGGGCCGTTTCTATTTGTACTACAGACAAAAAAAGGCCGCGCACGAAGCGCGGCCCAAGTCTAGGGAGGAAACGTCCAAGAAAGGCAGACGATTGGACTGTCCAAGGACCGTCCGGTTGCTGCGATGCAAAAATTACCGCGCTGCGGGGTGGAGGCGCAAGCCTAAAAAATGAGCACGTCCATAAAATGGTCATGACGCTTCTAATGGATCTTCTTAAGCCAATGATATTGCAGCTTTTTTTATGATGAGCATGTGACGCAGGTCGCCATGCGCATCGTGCATGGCCGCTTGGCGTAACGATTGCTTTGTCTCGACGCGCCCCTGTCGTCGCGCTACCTAAGACACTGCCGTTGCCTGGTCTGGACATGATGACCGCTCGCCCGCCCGCTCCTGTCACCGCTCTGCTCGCCGCCGCGGCAGCACTGCTGTTTGCCGTGTCCGTGCCGTTGGCGCCGGCTGTCGCCAATCCGTCGCCGACGGTGGTGGAGCCGACCCCCGATATCTGCCGGGCGGCCACCCAGCGGGAGGAGCAACTCCGCACCATGCCGCCCAACCTGCTCTCCGCCATATCGCTGGTCGAGTCCGGCCGCTGGGACAAGACGCGCCGGGCAAGAGTTGCCTGGCCGTGGACGGTGATGGCCGAAGGCATCGGGCGCTATCTGCCCAGCAAGCAGGAGGCCATCGCCGAGGTGCGGAAGCTGAAGGCCAAGGGGGTGCGCAACATCGACGTCGGCTGCATGCAGGTGAACCTGCACTGGCACGGCGATGCCTTCGACAGTCTGGAGGAAGCCTTCGATCCCCGCGCCAATGCCGCTTACGCCGCCGAATTCCTGTCCAACCTCTATAAAGAAACCCGCAACTGGGATACCGCCGCCGCTTACTACCACTCGCGGACGCCGGAGCGGGCCCAGTATTACGGCGGCAAGGTGCGGGTGGCGTTGGCGGAGCTTGAGGGGCAGCCGCCGGCCCCGGAGGTCGACGAGACGCTGGTCCGCATGGCCGCCATCCGCAAGCAGATCGACGACAAGGTCGCCGCCCTGAAAGCCCAGAACGAACTGGCCCGCCAGATCCGCGAGGCGCAGATCGCCACCGCCCGCCATTTCGCCGCCACCTGGCGGGAACGCCGCATGCAGGAATACAAGGAACGGCGGATCGAGGACGAAGTGGACGCCATCCTCAACCGCCTATGATGTCGTCGGACCGGGATTCGGCGCCGGCTCAGAACCGATCTTTGCGTCCCCGCACCTCGGCGAAGACCACCTCGGGCGCCGCGGCCGCCAGCCCCAGGCGGGCGGCAAGGTCGGGATCGTCGGCGCGCAGGAAGGGGTTGGCCTGCTTTTCCTCCGACAGGATCGACGGCACGGTCGGCAGTCCGGCGGCCCGCAGGCGCTCCACCTCGCGGCCACGGGCCTGCAAGGCAGCGTTGGCGGGGTCGATCGACAGGGCGAAGCGCAGATTGCTTTCCGTGTATTCGTGGGCACAGAAGACGCGGGTGCCGTCGGGCAGGGCGCGCAGGATCCTCAGCGAGTCCCAGAACTGGGGCGGCGTACCCTCGAACATGCGACCGCAGCCGAGCGAGAACAGGGTGTCGCCGCAGAACAGGGCGTCGTCGGCGGCGAAGTGATAGGCGATGTGGCCACGGGTGTGGCCGGGCACGTCGAGCACCGCCGCCGTCGCGGTCCCCAGGCGCACCGTGTCGCCGGTGCCCACCGCGTGGTCGATGCCGGGGATGCGGGCGGCATCGGCGCGTGGGCCGATGATGGTGCAGCCGGTGCGCGCCTTGATTTCCAGGTTGCCGCCCACATGGTCGCCGTGGTGGTGGGTGTTGAGGATATGGGTGATGCGCCAGCCCATGGCCTCCGCCCGGTTCAGCACCGGCTCCGCTTCGGCGGGGTCGACGACGGCGGTGCGGGCGGCTTCCGGCTCGTGGACGAGGTAGACGTAGTTGTCGGACAGCACGGGGATCTGGTCGATCACGAGGCGGGCCACGGGCGGTCTCCTTGGGGATCGCGGGACAGGGGCGGCGGTTAGCCTAGCAGCCGGCGGCGGCGGCCGTCAGCCGGTAGAGAACGTGCCGGCGCAACGGATGGCCCGCCGGTAGGGCCGGATGCTCGAAATCGGCGTTCGTGTCGCGGGTCATGCCCAGGCGGCGCATCACCGCCTGCGAGCGGGCGTTGGCCGGCACCGTGAATGCGACGATGTCCGCCAGATGACAGCGGCGGAAGCCGACGTCCAGCATCGCCCGCGCCGCCTCGCTGGCGTAGCCGTGGCCCCAATGGGCGCGGGCCAGCCGCCAGCCGATTTCCACCGCCGGCGCGAAGGGCATATCCGGCCCCACCCGGCGCAGGCCGACGAAGCCGATGAAGGGTGCCACGCCCGGCACCTCCACCGCCCAGAAGCCGATGCCGCTGTCTAAGTCGGCGACGGTGCGGATGCGGTCGGCGAGGGCATCGCTGTCGGCGCGGTCGAGGCAGGCGGGAAAGTGCTCCATCACCGCCGGATCGGCGTTCAGCGCGGCGAAGGCGGCGAGATCGTCGTCGCGCCACGGACGGACGATCAGGCGTTCCGTTTCAACGATGGTCATCGTATGCTCCTGGTGTCCCGTATGGGGAGCGGGGCGCTGTTGGGATGGGGCGGGCGGCACTCATGTTATAGCCGCCCTGCCATTGCGATGCAGCCGGCGTGACCGGGCGCACGACCAGGCTGCCGTCCCAGGCGTACAGTCCGTTGCGGAGGACACCGCCATGCTGACCCAGAAGACGCTGCACACCCTGCGTATCCGCGGCTTTTCGCCGCACGAGATCCGCGAGATCGAGCATCTGGCGGAGGAGGCCGCGCGCCATGCCGGCAGTGGCCGTCTCGACGCCCGCCGCCGCCGGCTGGATGCCGAACTGGTCGGCCATGCCGCCTGCGGCGGCGATCCGCTGGCCCTGAAGCTGGCGCCGCTGGTGCGCGACCGGCTGGGGGACGGCCTCGATCCGGCCCTGGTCGACGCCTGCGTGGCGCTCGGCGAGCGGCTGCGGGCGCAGTTGTCCTGAGGATCGACGCTGACCGTGCTTCCGGCTCCCGCGCGACAGCCCTCCGACCCTCGTGGTAGACTGCCTGCTGCGATGTGGACCGATATCGTAGACCTGCGCGATTTCTATGACAGCAGCCTGGGGCAGATGGCGCGCCGGCTGCTGAGCCGGCGGCTGCGTCAGCTATGGCCGGATACCCGTGGCATGCGGGTGCTGGGCGTCGGTTTCGCGACGCCGTTTCTGCGCCCCTTCCTTGATGGCAGCGAACGGGTGATCGCCGTCATGCCTCCGGCCCAGGGCGTGCTGCGCTGGCCACGGGAAGGCCCCAACCGGGTGATGCTGGCCGATGAAACCGAACTGCCATTGCCCGACAGCTCCATTGATCGCCTGATCGTCGTCCATGGGCTGGAGCACACCGAGCACATGCGGGCGATGATGCGGGAATGCTGGCGGGTGCTGGCCGATGGCGGCCGCATGGCCATCGTCACCCCCAACCGTCGGGGGATCTGGGCACGGCTGGAGCGGACCCCCTTCGGCACCGGCCGCCCCTATTCGGAGCGCCAACTGACCCGCTTCCTGCGCGACAACATGTTCACGCCGCTGGAGGTGACGGCGGCGCTTTACATGCCGCCGGTGCGCTGGCGGGTGGCGCTCGCCTGGGCCAAGGCGGTGGAGGATCTGGCCGGACGCTGGCGGTGGACCAACGCCGTGGCCGGCGTGCTGGTGGTGGAAGCGGCGAAGCAGATCTATGCCCTGCCGCACGACAAGGTGCCGGTCCGCCGCCGCGCCTACGCCGTCCTCCCCGGTTTCCGTCCCGCCGCCGGCACCCGCCCGGTGCGTCCGGCGATGCGGGAGCGGCCGGATGCGTGAGGCACATGACGGCGGCGGGGCCGCTTCGGGAGTAAGGCTAGACCTCGGTCATCCGCGTGCTTCCTCCGTCACCGCCGTCAGGGTGCTGGGGCGGGCATGGTGCAGCGGACGGTTGCCCGCCAGCGCACGGAGGACGACGTAGAACACAGGCGTCAGGAAGATGCCGAACAGCGTCACCCCGATCATGCCCGAGAACACGGCGATGCCCATGGCCTGGCGCATCTCCGCTCCCGCCCCGGTCGCCAGCACCAGCGGCACCACGCCCATGATGAAGGCCATGGAGGTCATGAGGATCGGCCGCAGGCGCAGGCGGCTGGCCATCAGGGCGGCGGTGCGCGGCGGATGGCCGGCGAACTCCAGCTCACGGGCGAATTCCACGATCAGGATGGCGTTCTTCGCCGACAAGCCCACCAGCACGATGAGGCCGATCTGGGTGAAGACGTTGTTGTCGCCGCCCACCAGTTCGATGCCGGCCAAGGCCGCCAGCAGGCTCATGGGAACGATGAGGATGATGGCGATGGGCAGCGTCAGGCTCTCGTACTGCGCCGCCAGCACCAGGAACACCAGCAGGATCGCCAGCGGGAAGACGATCAGCGATGAATTGCCGGCCAGGATCTGCTGGTAGGTCAGGTCCGTCCACTCGAAGCCGAACCCCTTGGGCAGGGTTTCGGCCGCGATGCGCTCCACCGCCGCCTCCGCCTCGCCCGAGGAGAAGCCAGGCGCCGCCGCGCCGCTGATGTCGGCGGCGAGGAAGCCGTTGTAGCGCATGGCCCGCTCCGGCCCCGCCGCCGGCTTGATGGTCATGAGGGCGGACAGCGGGATCATCTCGCCGCTGGCCGAGCGCACCTTCAGGCGGCCGATGTCCTCGGCGTGCGAGCGGAACGGGGCGTCGGCCTGGACGCGCACCGTGTAGGTGCGGCCGAACTCGTTGAAGTCGTTGACGTAGAGGCTGCCGAGATAGATTTGCAGGGTATCGAACACGTCAGACACCGACACCCCCAACTGCTGCGCCTTGGTGCGGTCGACGTCGGCGAAGACCTGCGGCACGTTGATCTGGTAGCTGGTGAACAGGTTGGCGAGTTCCGGCGCCTTGGCCGCCTCGGCGAGAAATGCCTTCACGGCTCCGTCGAGGGCGGCGTAGCCCTGGTTGCCGCGGTCCTGCACCTGGAGCTTGAATCCGCCGGTGGTGCCGAGTCCCTGCACGGGCGGCGGCGGGAACATGACGACGAAGGCTTCCTGGATGCTAGCGAACTGCCCGTTCAGGCGGCCGGCGATGGCACCGGCGCTCTGGTCGGGCGTCGCGCGCTCGTCGAAGGGCTTCAGGGCGGCGAAGACGATGCCCGAGTTGGTGCTGTTGGTGAAGCCGTTGATGGACAGGCCGGGGAACGACACGGCGTGCTCGACGCCGGGATCGGCGAGCATGATGTCGCCCATGCGGCGGATCACCTCTTCCGTGCGATCGAGGGTGGCGCCGTCGGGCAACTGGGCGAAGCCGATGAGGTACTGCTTGTCCTGCATGGGCACGAAGCCGCGCGGCACCTGCTGGAACAGGCCGACCGTGACGGCGAGCAGCGCCACGTAGATCGCCATCATCACCGCCTTGCGCGACAGCACGCGGGCGACGCCGCCGTCGTAGGCGCGGGCACCGGCGCCGAACACGCGGTTGAAGCCGCGGAACAGCCAGCCGAGGCCGGCGTCCAGGATGCGCGTCAGGCGGTCCTTCGGCGCGTCGTGGCCCTTCAGCAGCAGGGCGGCCAGCGCCGGCGACAGGGTCAGGGAGTTGACCGCCGAGATGACGGTGGAGATGGCGATGGTGAGCGCGAACTGCTTGTAGAACTGCCCGGTCAGGCCGCTGATGAAGGCGAGCGGCACGAACACCGCCACCAGCACCAGGGCGATGGCGACAATGGGGCCGGAGACCTCCTGCATGGCCCGATAGGTGGCTTGGCGCGGCGGCAGGCCCTCGGCGATGTTGCGCTCGACGTTCTCGACCACGACGATGGCGTCATCGACCACGATGCCGATGGCGAGCACCAGCCCGAACAGCGACAGCGCGTTCACCGACACGCCGAGCAGGTGCATGACCGCGAAGGTGCCGACCACCGACACCGGCACGGCGAGCAGCGGGATGATGGAGGCCCGCCACGTTTGCAGGAACAGGATCACCACCACGACCACCAGCAGTACCGCCTCCAGCAGGGTATGGACGACGGATTCGATGGAGGCGCGGACGAACTGGGTGGTGTCGTAGACGATCTGGTAGTCGACGCCCTCGGGCATGAGCGTCTTCAACTCGGCCATGGTCTCCTGCACGCGGTCGGATATCTCGATGGCATTGGAGCCAGGAGCCTGGAAGATGGGGATGGCGACCGCCGCCTGGTTGTCGAGCAGGGACCGCAGGGCATATTCCGCCGCCCCCAGTTCCAGGCGGCCGAGATCGCGCAGACGGGTGACGGCGCCGTCGGCGTCCACCTTCACGGTGATGTCGCCGAACTCCTCGACGGTCTGGAGGCGGCCACGGGCATTGACCGACATCTGAAGATCGACACCCGGACCGCTCGGCGAGGCGCCGACCACGCCGGCCGCCGCCTGCACGTTCTGCTCGCGGATGGCGGCCACCACGTCGCCGGCCGACAGGCCGCGCCCGGCCACCTGCTGCGGGTCGAGCCAGACACGCATGGCGTAGTCGCCGGCGCCGAACAACTGCACGTCGCCGACCCCGTCGATGCGCGCCAGCCGGTCCTTGACGTTGAGGACGGCGTAGTTGCGCAGATACGTCATGTCGTAGCGGCCGTCGGGCGACAGCAGGTGGACGACCATGGTGAGGTCGGGCGAGCTTTTCAGCGTGGTGACGCCGATGCGCCGCACTTCCTCCGGCAGGCGCGGCTCGGCCT
This sequence comes from Pseudomonadota bacterium, assembly GCA_023396465.1. GTDB lineage: Bacteria > Pseudomonadota > Alphaproteobacteria > Rhodospirillales > Rhodospirillaceae > Caenispirillum. The sequence goes on along the minus strand of JAEWWF010000358.1, from coordinate 4,884 downwards.
GGGCGACGCGGTTCTGCACCAGCTGCTGCGCCTTGTCGGGATCGGCGCCGAGGCGGAAGGTGACGGTCAGCGTCATGGTGCCGTCGGTGGTCGCCTGGCTGCCCATGTAGAGCATGTCCTCGACACCGTTGATGGATTCTTCCAGCGGCGTCGCCACGGTGGCGGCGATGACAGCGGGGTTGGCGCCGGGGTATTGGGCGCGCACCACCACGGTTGGCGGCACCACCTCGGGGTATTCAGAAACCGGCAGGCCACGCAGGGCGAGCAGGCCGGCGATGAAGATGAGCAGCGACAGGACACCCGCGAAGACGGGTCTGTCGACGAAGAAGCGCGAGAGGTTCATGGCGGTGCGTTCCGGTGGCGGCGTGGCGCGGATCAACGCTGCGCCAGATCCTGTACGGGGGTGGGCCCGGCGGAGGGGGGTGCCATGGCCACCTGTTCGGTGGCGACGAGGCTGCCGGGGCGGACGCGCTGCAAGCCGTTGACGACGATGCGTTCGCCGGCGTTCAGTCCGGCCGTGACGATGCGCAGGCCATCGGCCCGCTCGCCCAAGGTCACCGCGCGGTAGCCGACGCGATCGTCGGCACCGACCACGAGCACGAATTTCTTGTCCTGGTCGGTGCCGATGGCGCGGTCGCTGACCAGCAGCGCCGGGGCTGTCTCCGGTTGGCCGAGGGCGAGGCGGGCGAACTGGCCGGGCATGAGGCGGCCGTCGGGGTTGGGGAACTGCGCCCGCACCCGGATGGTGCCGCTGTCGGCGTCGACCACGTTGTCGATCATCTGCACATGGCCCTCGACGGGCACGTCGGAGCCGGAGACGGTCATGCGCACGGGGATGCGCTCGACCGGCAGGAGGCCTGCGGCCGACTCGGAGCGCAGGCCGGCCAGGGCCTGCATCACCGTCTCCTCGGTGGCGGCGAAGGTGGCGTAGATGGGATCGACGGAGACCAGGGTGGTCAGCACCGGTGCTTCACCGCCGCCGCTCACCAGATTGCCGACGGTGACCTCGGCGCGGCCGACGCGGCCGGCGACGGGGGCGCGCACCTCGGTATAGCCGAGGTCGAGGCGGGCGCGGGTCAGGGCGGCGCGGGCAACGCCAAGGGCGGCCCGTGCTTCCTGATGCTCGTGAGCGCGGCTTTCGAGAGCGCTGCGCGGGATGGTGCCGCTGGCGGCCAACTGCCGGCCACGGTCGTGTTCACGACCGGTGAAGGCCAGACGGGCCTCGGCGGCGGCGACCTGCGCCTCGGCACGGGCCACTTCGGCGGCATAGGGGGCGGGATCGAGGCGCATCAGCACGTCGCCGGCCGCCACCAGGCCGCCTTCGCGGAACAGCACCCCGGTCACCTGCCCAGCCACCCGCGGCCGCACGGCGACACTGTCGACCGCCTCCAGGCGGCCGGAATAGCTTTGCCAGGAGACCACATGCCGCTGTTCGACCACGGCGACGGAAACGGGCACCGCCGGCTCCGTCTGCGGGGTGGCCGCCTCGGAGCTGGCTTCGGCGAGGGCGGGGGAGACGGTGGCAACCAGGGAGTCGCCGGCCGCGACAGCGGCGAGGGCGGCGACCGCCGCTCCGGCCATCAGCAGGCGGGACAGGCGGCGGCGGGGGCGCGGCGCCGGGCGCTCGGCGGGGGAGTGGGAATGCGTCATGGGAGGAGGGCTCCAGAAGCAATTTTGTACCGTTCGGTAAAAAATGCAGACTGGACCCGATCCTGTCAACACACTAATTTACCGACTGGTACAAAATCAAGGAGCACCATTGGATGGGCCGGCCCCGGGCCTTTTGCGCCGAAACCGCCCTCGACCGCGCGCTGGAGGTATTCTGGCGCAAGGGCTACGAGGCGACGTCGCTGAGCGATCTGACGGAGGCCATGGGCATCAACCGCCCGAGCCTTTACGGCACCTTCGGCAACAAGGAGGGGTTGTTCCGTCAGGCGTTGGAACGTTACGTCCGCCGCAAGGAAGCGCATCTGCGGGCGGCCCTCGACGCACCCACCGGGCGGGCGGCGGTGGAGCGTTTGTTGCTGGAGGCCGCGGCGGCGCTCACCGACCCGGACCATCCCGCCGGCTGCATGGCGGTGCAAGGGGCGCTGACCTGCAACGAGGGCTCGGAATGCCTGCGCCAGGAGCTGGAACGCTATCGCCTCGACCAGGAAAGCATCGTCCGCGAGCGGCTTGAACAGGCGGCCGCCGCTGGCGATCTGCCCTCTCACGCCGACCCGGCGGCGCTCGCCCGACTGGTCACGACGCTCCTCCACGGCCTGTCGGTGCAAGCCGCCGCTGGAGCGCAGCGGGCCGAACTGGAAGAGATCGTTCACGCGGCGCTGGCCTTCTGGCCGCCGTGAGGGCGGAAGGCCAGGGCGGTGCGGAGCGCGGCGTGCCTGCTCCCAACCCCAGTGACAGAGCGTCAAGCGCCGAAGTGGCGTCGCCGCATGTCGGCCACATGCCGTCTCAATCCGTCGTCGTCCAGGCCGGACAGCATCTGCCAGGCCTCGGGTGCCAGGCGCAGGAAATGCGCCGTGAAGTCGGGGTCGAAGTGGGTGCCGCTTCCCGTGGCGATTTCCTCCAGGGCCCGTTGCAGGTCGAAGGGACGTTTGTACGGGCGGTCCGACATCAAAGCGTCGAAAACATCGACGATGGAGAAGGCGCGGGCCACCAGGGGAATGTCGGCGCCCATCAAGCCGTCGGGATAACCGGTGCCGTCGAAGCGTTCATGATGGTGGCGCACCACGTCGATGGCGCCGCGAAAGGCCGGAAGCTCTGAAAGCAGTTGCGCGCCGATGTCGCTGTGCCGGCACATGACGCGCCTTTCCTCATCCGAGAGCGGTCCCGGCTTCAGGAGGACGGCATCGGGTATGGCGATCTTGCCGAGGTCGTGAAGAAAGGCCCCGGCGATCAGGTCGCGCATCGCCTGCTGATCCAGATCGGCCGCTTCCCCCAGCCGCCCGGCATAGAGCGCGACCCGGAAATTGTGGGCGCCGGTGTCCGAGTCCCGGAGGGCGACGGCATTGCCGAGAACCTGGGCCGTCTGGATGTTGTGTTCCAGTAACCGACGCTCCAGCTCCGACCGCATCTCTTGAGTAACGGGTGACGCCATGATGACTCCCTCGGGTATGCGGGGGCGGGTGCGCGGGGGTGGCGGCGACCGGCCTTCTGCCGGTCGCACCTGCGCGGTCAGTGCGGGGCGGCCGGCTCGGAGACCCGATGCGCGCCTTCCTCACTTTCGCTAACGCGGAACCACGCGACATAGGCCGCCGGAAGGAACAGCAGCGTCAGCAGTGTCGCCACCAGCAAGCCGCCCATGATGGCCATGGCCATGGGCCGCCAGAACGAGTCGCCGGCGATGGGGATCATGGCCAGGATGGCCGCGGCCGCCGTCAGCAGGATCGGCCGCACGCGATGGCAGGTCGCTTCGACGACGGCCGTCCATCGGTCGTGGCCGGCGGCGATCTCGGTCTCGATCTGGTCGATCAGGATGACGGAGTTGCGGATGATCATGCCGATCAGGGCGACGCAGCCGAGGATGGCGATGAAGCCCATCGGCGTATGCGTCGGCAGCATGATGCCCACCACGCCGATCAGCCCGAGCGGCGCGACGCTGATCACCAGAACCAGACGCTGGAAGCTCTGAAGCTGGATCATCAGAACGGTGAGCATCAGGAGCACCATCACCGGCACCACCACCGCGACCGACTGCTGGCCCTTGGCGCTTTCCTCGACGGCGCCGCCGACGGCGATGCGGTAGCCGGGGGGAAGCGCCTCGGCGATGGCACCGATGGCGGGCGCGAGTTGCTCCACCACGGTCGCCGGCTGTACGTGGGAGGCGATGTCGGCCTGGACCGTGAGGGTCGGCTGCCGCTGACGACGCCACACGATGGGCTGCTCGAACCCTTCCTCCACCGTCGCCACCTGGGCGAGCGGCACGTTCATGCCACCGCCCAACGGCAGTTGCAGCGACCGCACCGTGTTCAGATCGCCCCGCTCCACATCGTCGGCGCGGACGCGCACGTCGACGAGGTAGATGAAATCGCGGAGATGGGTGACCGTCGTGCCGCTGAACGTCGCGTTGATCGCCTGCGCGATGTCCTGCGACGACAGCCCGAGCAGCCGGACCTTGTCCTGGTCAACGCGAAGCCGCACCGTCCGCACCGGTTCGTTCCAGTCGAAGTTGACCAGATGGACGTTGGGGTTGGCGTCGATGGCACGCGCCAGGTCGTAAGCGATCCGCCGCACCTCATTCGTATCGGGCCCGCTGATGCGGTACTTGATCGGCCAGCCGACCGGCGGCCCCATTTCCAGCGGCGACGCCCTGACCACCGCTTCCGGCAGAGACTCGGCGGCGAAGTGGCGCAGGCGCTCCGCGACGGCCTCGCGGGCTTCCATGTCGGTGGCGACGACGACCGCCTCGGCCAGGTACGGGTGATCCAGCTGCACGTCCATGGGCAGGTAGAAGCGGATGGCGCCGCCGCCGACATTGATGGCGTAGCTGGCGACATCGGGATCGGCTTCCAGATGGGCTTCCAGACGCTTGACGGCCTCCTCGGTGTTGAGTGATGGCGTTGTCGTTGGGCAGCGTCAGCTGCACGAGCAGCTCGGGGCGTTCCGACACCGGGAAGAACTGCTGTTCCAGCCTGGCGACGCCGAACACCGACACCGCGAACAGGGCGACGGTTCCCGCCACCACCGCGTAGCGCCGACGCAGGCAGTGCAGCAGCAGGCTCCGGAAGCCCTGCGACAGGCGCGCGCTCAGCCCTTCCTCCTTATGGGGCTTCATTGTGCGCGGCAGGATCGCCACGCCGATCAGCGGCGAGAACAGCACGGCCACGATCCAGGAGATGAGCAGGGCCAGGATGACCACCGCGAAGATGGCGAAGGAGTATTCGC
>JAEWWF010000340.1 GCA_023396465.1 Pseudomonadota bacterium | reverse complement strand
GGGTGATGAAGGGCACGCCAAGGCCGGGGGCGTCGTCGATAAGGGCTTCCTTGCTCTCGGCCGCACCGACGAAGCCGACCGGAAAGCCGAGGATCACGGCGGGGCGCGGCGCCCCGTCGGCCAGCAGTTCCAGCAGGCGGAACAGGGCGGTGGGCGCGTTGCCGATGGCGACCACGGCGCCGTCCAGATGGTCCCGCCACAGCTCGACGGCGGCGGCGGAGCGGGTGGTGGCGGCAGCGCTGGCAAGCGCCGCCACCTCCGGCCGACCCAGGGTGCAGAGCACCGGGCCACTGAGGCGGCGGCGGATGATGCCGTGGGCGACCATCTCCACGTCGGTCAGCACCGGCCGCCCGGCGGCCAGCGCCGCCTGACCGGCCGCCACGGCATCGGCCGAGGCGACCAGATCGGCGGCGGCATCGGTCATGCCGCAGGCGTGGATGACCCGCACCACCAGCGGCCGCAGATCGGGCGGCAGCGCCGACAGGTCGGCCTCGCGCTCGATGGTGGCGAAGCTGTCGCGATAGATGGCGGCGGGATCGCGCTGGTAGGTGTACCGCCCGCTCATGCCCGGCGCTCCGTCCCGCCGTCAGGACTTGGCGGGATCATGGGCGTGGTCGTGCCCATGGGGGTGCGGGTGATCATGGCCGTGATCGTGGTCATGGCCGTGGCCGTGCTCGTGCCCATGCCCGTGGTCGTGGGCATGGCCGTGCCCGTGGTCATGGTGATGATGGTGCCCATGCCCGTGACCATGCCCATGGTCATGATGGTGCCCATGATGGTGGTGATGGTGGTCGCCGTCGGTGCCGATGCCGCGCACGTGGTGGTGATGGCCGGCCTGCACGGCGCCGACGTCGCTTTCGTAGCCGATCACCTGCTCGCGGTACTTGCACAGCTGGCAGTTCATGGCGACCGAGCCGGCCAGGATGTCGCCGACGCGCTCCACGAAGCTGTCGATCACCAGCGGGTGGTCGTTCAGGTACGGCGCCTTGACGAACTCCACATCCGAGTGGGCGGCGGCGACGGCGTCGGTCTGGTCATAGATGCGGCGGACCAGGATGCCGGTGAACAGGAAGTAGGGGAACACGATGATGCGCTTGAAGCCCAGCTTCACGGCGCGCTCCAGCCCGTCGTCGACGCGCGGGTGGGCGACGCCGGAATAGCAGGTCTCGGCCCAGCCGAAGCCCATGCCTTCCCACAGCATGCGGGCGACCTTGCAGACGTTGGAGTTGGCGTCGCTGTCGTTGGTGCCGCGGCCGACCACCATCAGCAGGGTGTCCTTGCGGTCCACGGCGGTGGCGCAGGCGGCCTCGGCCTTCTCGATGCGGGCGGCGCTGGCCTTCAGCAGCTTGGGGTCGATGCCCAGCTCGCGGCCGTACTCGACGCTGATGTCGGGGTATTCGGCGGCGAAGGAGTTGATTTCCCACGGTAGGTCGTTCTTCACGTGGCCGGCGGCGAACAGCATGCCGGGCACCGCCAGGATGCGGGTGACGCCGGCGTCGCGCAGCTTTTCCATGCCGTCGCGCAGGATCGGGCGGGCGAACTCCAGGAAGCCGCTCTCCACCGGATACTGCGGCAGGCGGGCGCGCAGGTGCTCGGCCAGGCGGGTGAACTCGGTCACCGCGCCGACGTCGCGGCTGCCGTGGCCGCACAGCATCACGCCGATCTTGTCTGCCTGCTTGGTCATACGCCTGGTCCTTGCCTTCGAGCGTTGCGGGGGATCAGTGGTCGCGGCCCGCCTGGTCACAGCCTCCGGGCGGGCGGAGGGGGACTATAGAGCCGCCGCCGCCCCCTGTCATGTGTTCCCGGCGCGGCCGGTTTCGCTTGCATCCGGCGGCCGGCGCGGCATCATCCGCGCCATGACGCCCGCCCTCGCCCTGCCCCTGTTCGCCGCCGTCGCCGCCGCCGTGGTCCTCGCCACCGGCCTGGTGCTGCGCTGGCTGCGCCGCCGCCAGATCCTCGACCGCCCCAACGACCGCTCCAGCCACAGCCTGCCGACGCCGCGCGGCGGCGGTCTGGCGGTGATGGCGGTGCTGCTGCCGGCCTGGGGCCTCGCCGCGCCCGACAGTCTGGCCGGCGGCGCCGGGCCGACGGTGATCGCGCTGCTGTGCGCCGCCGGGCTGGCGGCGGTGTCGTGGCTGGACGACCTGCGCGGCCTGCCGCCGCTGCCGCGCTTCCTGGCGCAAGGGCTGGCGGTGGCGGTGGTGCTGGCGCTGCTACCCGGCGAGGCGCTGGTGTTCCAGGGCGTCCTGCCGCTGGCGCTCGACCGCCTGCTGACGGCGCTATGCTGGCTGTGGTTCATCAACCTCTACAACTTCATGGACGGCATCGACGGCATCACCGGCGTCGAGACCGCCTCCATCGGCGGCGGCGTGGCGGTGCTGGCGGCGGCCGGACTGGCGGCGCCGGTGCTGCTGGGTCCGGGGGTTGTGGTGCTGGCGGCGGCGCTTGGGTTCCTGGTGTGGAACTGGCACCCGGCCAAGCTGTTCATGGGCGATGTCGGCAGCGTGCCGCTGGGCTTCCTGCTCGGCCTGCTGCTCATCACCCTGGCCGTCGAGGGCCAGCTGGCGGCGGCGCTGATCCTGCCGCTCTACCATATCGCCGACGCCACCCTGACCCTGCTGCGCCGCCTGCGCCGGGGCGAAAAGCCGTGGCAGGCCCACCGCAGCCACTTCTATCAGCGGGCGGTGCGCGGCGGCCTCGGCCACGGCCGGGTGAGCGGCGCGGTGGCGGTGGCCAACCTGGGCCTGATCGGCTGCGCCGTGGTCGCCGCCGCCGGCCTGCCGTGGCTCGGCCTGCTCGCCGCCGTGGTGGTGGTGGCGGCCCTGCTCGCCGCCCTCGCCCGCCGCGCCGTGCCGATGGACGGGTAGAGGTTCCTACCAACGAAGAAAGGGGGAGGCAGCCGGCCGGCTGCCTCCCCCTTCTCGTATCGGCCTCAGGCTCCGCCCCTACGACCGCAGCGTCGCCCCGGTGGCCTTTTCCACCGCCGCCACCACCGCCGCCGTCACCTTGTCCAGGTCTTCGTCGGTCAGGGTGCGGTCCTGCGGTTGCAGGGTGATGGAGAGCGCGAGGCTCTTGCGGCCGGCGCCCACGGTGTCGCCCTGGTAGACGTCGAACACCCGCACCTCGGTGATCAGCTTGCGGTCGGCGCCCTTGGCGGCGCGGATCAGCTTTTCGGCCGGGGTGTCGGCATCGACGACGAAGGCGAAGTCGCGCTCCAGCGGCTGGAACGGCGACGGACGCAGCAGCGGCCGGGTCTTGCCGGCGGCGGCGCCGCCCTTGGTCTTGGGCTGCGGCACCGCCTCAAGGAAGACCTCGAAGCCGACCACGGTGCCCTTGACATCCAGGCCCTTCAGCACCCGCGGGTGGATCTCGCCGAACCACGCCAGCACCGTCGGACCCAGGCGCAGGGCGCCGGAGCGGCCGGGGTGGTACCAGCCCGGCGCGTCGGTGGTCACCTGGATGTTGTCCACCGGGCAGCCGGCGGCTTCCAGGGCGGCCAGCGCGTCGGCCTTGGCGTCGAAGGCGTCCACGGCACGCGGCGCCTGCACCCAGTTGCGCGGGCCGGTGCGGCCGGCGCGGACGCCGGCGGCGACCAGACGCTGGCCCTTGGCGGTGTCGTCCTGGAAGTCCGGGCCGACCTCGAACAGCGCCACATCCGGGTAGCCGCGGGCGGCGTTGCGGCCGGCGGCCTGGATCAGGTTCGGCAGCACCGACGGACGCATGGTGTCGAGGTCGCTGCTGATGGGGTTGGACAGCACCAGCGCTTCGTCGCCGAAGCCGAACAGCTCGGCGTGGGCGCGGGCCATGAACGACCACGTCACCGTTTCCATCATGCCGCGCGTCGCCAGGGTGCGGCGGGCGAATTCCCGCTGCCGCTGGCGCGGCGTCAGCACCACCGGTGGCATGGGCGAGCGCGGCAGCGGCTCGGCCGGAATGGTGTCGTAGCCGTGGATGCGGATGACCTCCTCCACCACGTCATGCTCTTCCGTCACGTCCAGGCGCCACGACGGCGGCACCACGGCCAGGCGGCCGTCGGCGGTGTCTTCCACCGTGAAGGCGAGCGCCCGCAGGATCTCCACCACCCGGTCGCGGGACAGGTCAACGCCGCCCAGCGCCGCCACCCGCTCCGGCCGCACGGCGATGGCGCCGGGGCCGGCTGGCGGCGCGCCGGCCACCACCAGCTCCGACGGCTCGCCGCCGCATAGGTCGAGGATCAGGCGGGTGGCCAGTTCGCAGCCCCACACCGCCGACTGCGGATCGACGCCGCGCTCGAAGCGGTAGCGGGCGTCGGAGTCGATGGCGAGGCGGCGGCCGGTATTGGCGACCGTCACCGCATCGAACAGCGCCGATTCGACGAACACGTCGGTGGTCTCGGCGGTCGCGCCTTCGTCCTCGCCGCCCATGATGCCGCCGAGGCCGAGCGCCCGGGCGTCATCGGCGATGACCACCATGTCGGCATCGAGATCATAGGTCTTGCCGTTGAGCGCCAGCAGCGTCTCGCCGGGGCGGCCGGGGCGGGCCCGCACGGTGCCCGACAGCTTGGCGGCGTCGAAGACGTGCAGCGGGCGGCCGCGGTCGACGGTGACGTAGTTGGTGATGTCCACCAGGGCGGAGATGGGGCGCAGGCCCACCGCTTCCAGCCGGTCCTTCAGCCACTGCGGGCTGTCGCCGTTCTTCACGCCGCGCACGTAGCGGCCGACGAACATCGGGCAGCCGTCATGCTCCAGCGCCACGCCGACGGGGCTGGCGAAGGTGCCGGGGATGGCCGGCTCGTCCAGCGGCTTCAGGGTGCCGAGGCCGGCGGCGGCGAGGTCGCGGGCGATGCCGCGCACGCCCAGGCAGTCCATGCGGTTGGGCGTGATCGCCACCTCGATCACCGGGTCGAGGTTGACGACGCTGGTCAGCTTGGCCCCCACGGCGGCATCGTCCGGCAGTTCGATGATGCCGCTGTGGTCCGACCCGAGGCCGAGTTCGCGCCACGAGCACATCATGCCCTGGCTTTCGACGTCGCGGATCTTGCCCTTCTTCAGCACCTCGCCGCTGTCGGGGATGCGGTCGCCGGGGCGGGCGAGCGCCACCTTCAGGCCCTGGCGGGCGTTGGGCGCGCCGCACACCACCTGGATGACCTCGGCGCCGGTGTCGACGCGGCAGACCTTCAGGCGGTCGGCGTTGGGGTGCGGGCCGGCTTCGACCACATGGCCGACGATGAAGGGCGCCAGATCCTTGGCGGGATCGTGGACCTCTTCCACTTCCAGGCCGACGGCGGTCAGCTTCTCGACGATGACGTCGAGGGGCGCGTCGGTCTCCAGGTGGTCCTTGAGCCAGGAGAGGGTGAACTTCATCGGGTCAGGCCTCCGGTCACGCTGGGCACGTCGAGGGCGGCGAAGCCGTAGTGGCGCAGCCAGCGCAGATCGCTTTCAAAGAAGGTGCGCAGGTCGGGAATGCCGTACTTGAGCATGGCGATGCGCTCGATCCCCATGCCGAAGGCGAAGCCCTGGTACTCGGTCGGGTCGATGCCGCAGGCCTTGAGCACGTTGGGGTGCACCATGCCGCAGCCGAGGATCTCCAGCCACGAGTCGCCGGCGCCGATCTTCAGTTCCCCGCCGGCGCGCGAGCAGCCGATGTCCATCTCGGCGCTGGGCTCGGTGAAGGGGAAGAAGCTCGGGCGGAAGCGCACCGGCAGTTCGTCCAGTTCGAAGTAGGTGCGCACGAACTCGATCAGGCAGCCCTTCAGGTGGCCCATGTGGGTGGTCTTGTCGATGACCAGCCCTTCCACCTGGTGGAACATGGGCGTGTGCGTCATGTCGTAGTCGCAGCGATACGTCCGGCCCGGCGCGATGATGCGGATGGGCGGCTTCGTGCTGGTCATGGTGTGGACCTGCACGGTGGAGGTATGGGTGCGCAGCATGAGGCGCGAGGCTTCGGCCTTCTCCGGCAGGAAGAAGGTGTCGTGCATCTGGCGCGCCGGATGGTCGGGCGGGAAGTTGAGCGCCGTGAAGTTGTGGAA